>NZ_JBEZVK010000004.1:0-211790 GCF_040636955.1 Streptomyces sp. NPDC032472 | reverse complement strand
GCAGCGCCGCGCCGCACACTCAGCCCCGCCGGCGTTTGAGTGGGGGTCCCCCCGGACGAAGTCTGGGGGAGGGTCCGGGCGGAGCCGGGTGCCCGCAGACACATCGCGGCCGGACGCCTCGACGGGCCCTTGCCCGGAGGCTGACGGGACGGCGGCGCCGGGCGTGGGCATCGGGTCGGCAGCCGCGACCCGGCCGGTGCCCGGGGACGTCAGGGCCTGGCGGTAGACCGTCAGGAGGCGTTCGGCGGTCTGGGCGACGTCGTAGCGGCGGGTCACCGGGGGCGGCGGGAGCCGGCGGGCTCCCGCCTCCATGTGCCCGCGCAGGGCCGCGAGGAGTTCCTCGTCGCCGGTGCCGATCCGCCGCGCGCCCGGCGCCTCGGCGGCCGGCAGGTCGTCGATCGCGGGGCAGGTCACGTGCAGCACCGGCAGCCCGGCCGCCAGAGCCTCGACCACCGCCAGCCCGAACGCCTCCTCCCGCGACGGCGACACGAACACGTCCATGGCGGACAGCAGCGCGGGGATCCCGAAGGTGCGGCCGTCCGCGCTGTCGCCCAGCGGGTCCCGCTCGCCCAGCAGGTGGATCCGGTGCTGCGCGCCCAGCTCGGCGGCCAGCCGGCGCAGCGCGCCCCGCTCCGGCCCCTCCCCGGCCAGCAGCAGGTGCGCGCCCGGCAGAGCCGCGACCGCCCGGACCAGCGCGTCGAACCGCTTGCCCGGCACCAGCCGCCCGACCCCGCCGACGACGAACGCCCGCTCGGGCAGCCCGGTCCGGGCCCGCACGGCTTGGCGCGCCTCCGCGTCGAAGCGGAACCGGGCGGCCTCGATGCCGTTCGGGACGACGTGCACCCGCTCCCCCGGCACGCCCCACCCGCGCAGCCGGTCCGCGACGGTGTCGGAGACCGCCACGGTGGCCGCGCCCATCCGCTCGCCGGCCAGGTACAGCGCCCGCACCCCGCGCGACAGCGGCCGGCCCTCGATCTCGCCGTCGCCGAGGGAGTGTTCGGTGGCCACGACCGCCCGCACGCCGGCGATGCGGGCCGCGAGCCGCCCGTACAGGCAGGCCCGGTACAGGTGGGTGTGGACCAGGTCGTAGCGGCCGGCGCGGATGAACCGCAGCAACCGCGGGAGCGCCCCGAGGTCCCGGTTGCCGCGCATGCCCAGGTGCACCACCCGGACCCCGTCGGCCCGCAGCCCCTCGGCGACCGCGCCCGGATTGGTCAGGGCCAGCACGTCGCAGCGCATCGGCAGGTGCCGCAGCAGCAGCCGCAGCTGCTGCTCGGCGCCGCCGACCCCGAGCCCGGTGATGACGTGCAGCACCCGCAGATCCGCCAGGTCCCGCAGATCCTGCGAACCCCGCTGCTCCGGCCCGTCCCGCAGCCCTTCCGTCATCGGGACACCGCCCGCCGCAGCCCCCGCGCCCGGTGCCGCAGCTGCTTGATCCGCAGCCGCCCGGCCCCGTCGGCCTGGCTGATGTGCGTGCGCGGCAGGGCGTGCGGGCCGGCCAGCCGCCCGGGGTCGATGGCGCACGCGTATCCGTACCCGGCCGCCCGCGTCGCGGCGACGACCCGCGCGTCGAGGTAGCCGTACGGGTAGCAGAACCCCTGCGGCAGCGTGCCCGTCAGCTCGCGCAGCAGCTCCCGGCTGCCCCGCAGCTCCTGCTGCAGCACGTCGTCGGAGGCGGCGGTGAGGTCCTGGTGGAGCAGCCCGTGGGAGCCGATCTCCTGCCCGGCGGCCGCGACCTCGCGGATCCCCTCGGCGGTGAGCAGGGACTTGCGCGGCCCCAGCGGATCCCACACGTTGTCCACGCCGAGCCGCCCGGGCAGAACGAACAGGGTGGAGGTGCAGTCGTAGCGGCGCAGCAGCGGCAGCGCCCCGGTCAGGTAGTCGGTGTAGCCGTCGTCGAAGGTGAGCCCGACCAGCCCGGCGCCGCGCCCGGCGGCGCGCGCCCGCAGCAGCTCGCCGACGGACACCCCGCGCAGCCCGCGCGAGCGCAGCCACAGCAGCTGGGCCTCCAGGGTGCGCGGGGTGACGGTGATGCCGTACGGGTCCTCGGCGGGGTCGGTGAACTCGGTGACCGAGTGGTACATCAGGACCCACGGCGAACCGGTCCGGCGGCGGGCGCGGGCGGTCGCGGCGGCCGGCGCCGTGCCGGGGTCAGCGGACGTTGCGGACATGGCGGAACCTCTGGGTCGTCTGGGCGATCTGGGCGGACAGGGCGGTGACTTCGAGCGCCCGTATGGCCATGCCGGACGCTCCGAACATGGCGGGGATCAGCAGGCAGCCGAGGCCGGCGCTGAGCAGCGGGTCCGGGATCATCGGCCCGGCGATCCAGCCGGTGGCGCAGGCGGCGACGGAGGCGACGGCGAGCCGGGCGATGCTGAGGGCGACCCGGCGGACCTGGATCGCGATGATCTGCGAGCCGATGCCGGTGAGCAGCAGCACGGCGGTGGTGGAGATGCCGGCGGCGTTGGCGCCGGCGATGCCGTACGTGCCCCACCAGCGGACGGCGGCGGCCCCGCCGGCGGTGTTGACGAGCAGTCCGGCGCCCATCGCGAGCGCCGGGAACCAGGTGGGCCGGGCGCTCGAGAAGAAGGGCCGGCTGAGCGCTCCGACGAGGCAGTGCCCGAGCAGTCCGAGGGCGTAGACCCGCATGACGGCGGCGGTGGCCAGGGTGTCCTTGTGGGTGAACGCGCCCCGCTCGAACAGCACCTGGATGATCTGGGGCGCGTACCCGATGACCAGGGCGGTGCCCATGAGGACGGCGAGCGAGGCCAGGGCCAGGTCCTGTTCGACGCGGCGCCGGGCCTTCTCGCGCTCGCCGCCGGCCATGGCCTGGGCCACGACGGGGAAGGTGACGGTGCAGATCATCAGGGACAGCACCATCGGCATCTGCGCGACCTTCTGCGCGTAGTTCAGGTGCGAGATGGCGCCGGACGGCAGGGACGCGGCCAGGAACCGCTCGACGAGGACCTGCGACTGCCGGAAGACGGCGAAGCAGATCACCGGGGCGATCATCCCGACGGCGATCAGCGTGGGCCGGTCGCGGTCGCGCTGGGTGCGCGGTGCGGCCTTGGGCCGGGGCGGGCCGAAGCCCACGTTCCGGATGAAGGCGGGCAGTTGGACGAGGACCATCAGCAGCCCGCCGACGGCGACCCCGGCGGCTGCGGCCCGCACGCCCCACACGGCGTTCAGGGCCACCATCGTGCCGATGATCCCGACGTTGTACGAGACGTAGATTGCGGCGGGCGGGACGAAGGAGCGGTGGGCGCGCAGGGCGGCGCTGAAGTATCCGGCGAGCCCGAAGGACAGCACGGTCAGCGCGGTCATCCGGGTGCATTCGACGGCGAGTGCGGGATCCGGCAGCCCGGGCGCGAGCACGGCGACGACGAGCGGTGCGGCGACGACCAGCAGGGAGGCGACGGCGGCCAGGAACACCGCGAGCCGCGGCAGGGTCGCCCCGACCAGCAGTCGTACGGGGTCCTGGGCGCGGGCCTCCTTGCGGCTGAGCCCGGCCCGGGCGGCCGAGCGCCGGGCGAGGGCGTGGCTGAACGCGGGCACCATCAGCAGGGCCATGGCGTCCTCGATCAGCAGCGTCGAGGCCATCTCCGGGACGGTCCAGGAGATGAGGAAGGCATCGCTGTCGTGCCCGGCACCGAAGAGGTGGGCGATGGTCTGGTCACGTACGAGCCCGAACACCGCCCCGGCGGCGGTCAGCCCGGCGGTGACGGCGGCGGCCTTGGCCAGGAACCGGCCGAGCGGCGCCGCGGAGGACGAACCGACGCCCCCACCGGTTCCGGCGGGCCCGGCGGCCGGGGATCCGATCGGCTGGGCCGGCCCGGCTCCCCCGACAGCTCCGCCTGCTGCACCGGCCGCCCCTCCACCGCCCGGTGCCCCGGCAGCCCCGGGCGCCCCCGACGCTGCAGCGGCCCGCGGGCCGGGGTCGGCGGGTTCGGGCGGGCGCGGCGGACGGCCCGCAGCCGCGGCAACGTCGGTCGCCGCGGCCGCGGGCCGCCGCCAGGGCGTGGTGTCCGTCACCGGCCGGCCGCACCCGAACAGGAGCGCGGGCCGGTCGCACGGCCGGTGCCCCCGCCCGCGGCACCGGCCGCCGCCGCGGCACCCGCGCCCGCGTCGGCGCCGGAACCGGCGCCGGACGGGAGCGCCCACCAGGCGGCCAGTCCGATGATCACCCCGGTCAGGACGGTGGACGGCCCGCCGATGTCCGCGTACAGGAAGTCGGTCAGCTGCCACACCAGCAGGCCGATCGCGACCAGTCCGCAGTCGCGCAGCGCCCCGCCGCCCGAGACGTACCGGCGGATCCCGGCGACGAGCAGCACCGCCCACCCGCCGGCCAGCGCGGTCAGCCCGATCAGGCCCTGCTCGCTCAGCACCAGCAGGTACATGTTGTGCGGGGACAGCAGCGGCTGGCGGATGTACCCCTGCCCCGCGCCGGCGGTGTCGCTGCCGGAGGACAGCCCCAGGGAGGCGTGGCTGTCGCGGTTCGCGGGGAAGCCCTTGAGGCCCACGCCGGCGGCGGGCCGCTCCCGCCACATCGCCCCGGCGGCGGCCCACATCGTGTAGCGGTCGGTCACGGACTGGTCGGGGGCGCTGGAGACCTGGGTGATGGAGGTGAGCCGCTCGGCGACCATCTCCGACCCGACGCCGAGGCCGCCGACCAGGACCACGCCGGCCGCGGCGAGCGCGAGGAGGACCTGTACGGCCCGCCGGATCCCGGCGAGCCCCATGACGAGCACGGCGGCCCCGGCCGTGGCGATCCAGGAGCCCCGGCTGAAGGACAGCACCAGCGGCAGCACCAGCAGCAGCGCGCTCGCGCCGGCCGTGCGGCGTACGCGGCGGGGCAGACCGGGCGCCAGCGCCGCGGCGGTCGCGACGACCAGCCCGTACGCCACCACCGTGGCCATGCCCATGACGTCGCCGGGCCCGAAGGTGCCGACGGCCCGGATGTACTCGCCCTGGTAGGAGGCCCCGGTGTGGGTGGCGTACTGCACCACGCCGACGGCCCCCTGCACCAGCGCGAGCACCACGAAGCAGCCGGCGGCGATCCTGAACTCCCCGGCGTCGCGCACCAGCAGCACGATCGCCACCGGGACCAGCACGAAGACCTGGAGGTAGCGCACGAAGCCCGGCAGGGCCGCGTACGGGTCCCCGGCCGTCGCGGTGGCGACGGCCAGGCCCACGGCGGGCACCCCGAGCACGAGCACGGCGAGCGGGCTCGGGCGCTGCACCCGGCCGCGCAGCGCCTGCACCCCGCAGACCAGGACCAGCAGCAGCGAGGCGGCGTCGGCGGGGCCGACCTTGCCGGAGGTGCTGGCGTCGCCGGCCGGGACGGGGACGAGCAGCATCAGGACGGTCGCGGCGAGCGGCAGCAGCGGCCAGTGCCGGCGCAGCAGCCGCGGCAGGCCGGGCCCGGAGCCGCGGCCGCTGCTGCCCGGGCTGCTGCGGCGGCCGCGGCCGCCCACGGTTAGGGCGAGACTCATGGATCAGCTGCCTCCCAGCCGGAAGCGGAAGAAGGAGGCCGCGGTGCGGGCGAGGATCCACAGGTCCTGCCACAGCGACCAGGTGTCGATGTAGTGGTTGTCGAAGCGGGCCCGGTCCTCGATGGAGGTGTCCCCGCGCAGGCCGTTGATCTGCGCGAGCCCGGTGATGCCGACGGGCATCCGGTGGCGGGCCTCGTAGCCGGGGTGGACGTTGCTGAACTTCGCGACGAAGAACGGGCGTTCGGGGCGGGGCCCGACCAGGCTCATGTCACCGCGCACGACGTTCCACAGCTGCGGCAGCTCGTCCAGGGAGGACTTGCGCAGGAAGGAGCCGACGGGGCTCATCCGGTTGTCGCCGGCGACCGTCCAGCGGGTCGCGGACTCGTGCTCGTCGGCGCGCAGGGTACGGAACTTCAGCAGGGTGAACGGGCGTCCGTAGAGCCCGACCCGCTCCTGCCGGAAGATCACCCCGGGCCCGTCGGAGATCCGTACGGCCAGCGCGCACAGGCCCATCACCGGCGCGGCGGCGATCAGCGCGAGCGCGGCCAGCAGGCCGTCGATGGCCCGCTTGACCCAGCGCTCCGGCCGCCGCGACGGGCGCGGCAGCAGCGGCTGTACGGCGTACCCCCACAGCTGGTCGGCGGGCTGGGTGACCCGCATGCCGGTGACCTTGGCGGTGCCGGCCGGGTCGGCGAGCCAGAGGCGGCAGCCGTGGTCGTGGAAGAGCCGGACGAGGGCGGCGGTGCGCTCGTCGGCCTCGGGCGGGCGCGTGAACACCGCGTGGCGCACGGAGTTCTGGACCACGGCGCGCCGGATGTCCTCGTGGGTGGCGAGGACGGGCACCGCGCCGTCCCCGTCGGTCCCGGCGCCGGTGTCGGCGAGGCCGACGGGCCGCAGCCCGTACTCGGGGCGCCCGTGCAGGGCGGCGGCGACGGCGCTCGCTCCGGCGCCGGGGCCGACGACCAGGGCGGAGGCGGGCCGGCGCCGGGCGGCGCGCCGCCGGAGCTGGTTGACCAGCCCGCGTCCCGCGCAGGTCAGGGCGGTCTGGAGGCAGACCGCGGCCAGCAGCACGGACCAGCCCAGGGCCTGGCGGGGGTCGAGGGCGGCCACGACGGCCGCGGTCCCGCACCACAAGGCGGCGACCCGGCCGGCCAGCGCGGGCAGTTCGAGCAGCGCGGACGGCGCGAGCCGCGGCCGGTACAGCCCGGCCTGCGCGTGCAGCAGGGCGATCAGGACGGCGAGCGACCCGGCCGCCTCGCGCGGGAGCTCCAGCCCGGGTACGGCCGTCGCGGTGAGTACGGCGGCCAGCGCATCGGCGGCCACCAGCGGGACGACCCCGTCGCGGCGCCGGACCCGCCCGGGCCGCACCAGCGGCCGGGCCTGGTCGATCCCGGGCCGGCGCGGGGGGTGGATGGCGGTCACGGCCCGTGGGACGGCGGTGGTTCCGGCGCTGCCGCCTGCGCGCCCCGTGCCGCCCTGCCCGGTGTGCCGGGCGGGTGCGCTGTCCATCGTCATCGGCTGATGCGCTCCTGGTTCAAGGGCCGGGGCCTGCCCAGCAGTTCGTGGTACAGACCGGTGACCGCGTCCGTGGTCCGCCGCACGTCGAAGTCGGTCCGGGCGTGCTGCTGGGCCTGCTCGCCGAGTTCGGCGAGCAGCCGCGGCTCGGCGAGCAGCCGTCCCAGGGCCTTCGCCAGGGCCGTCGGATCCTCCGGCGGCACCAGGCAGAGCCGTCCCTGGCCGGGCGGCAGGCTCTCCCGGGCACCGCTGACGTCGGAGACCAGGACCGGTCGGCCGCAGGCCATGGCTTCCAGCGGGGCGAGCGCCATGCCTTCCCACCGCGACGGCAGTACAACGAGATCGGCGGCCCGAAGCCACGGTCGGATGTCGGGGGTCGCGCCCGCGAAGAGCACACCGGGCGGCGCGGACCGGCGCAGGCGCTCGGTGTCGGGGCCGTCCCCGACCAGGGCGAGGCGGGCCTCGGGGAGGTTGCCGAGCACCTCCCGCCAGGCCCGCAGCAGGATGTCCTGGCCCTTCTGCTGGCACAGCCGGCCCACGCAGACGGCGAGCGGGCCGTCGCCCAGGAACGCGGCGGGCAGCGGCAGTTCGGTGCGCGCGGCGGCCCGGTCCGCGGCGCGGTCGGGCCCGCCGGGCCGGTAGTGGTCCAGGTCGACCCCGTTGCGGATCACCGACCAGTGGGCGGCGATCCCCTCGGCCTCGCCGACCCGGCGTTCGGCCTCGCTGACGCAGAGCACCCGGTCGGCCCAACGGACCCCGAAGCGCTCCCAGCGCAGGGCGAGCGCGGCGGTGGCCCCGCCGACGGCGTCGAAGGACCACGCGTGCGGCTGGAAGACCGTCGGGACGCGGCCGCGGACGGCGAGCCGGCCGGCCAGTCCGGCCTTGGCGCTGTGGGCGTGCAGGACGTCGGGCTGGGCCCGGCGGATGACCCGCCGGGCGCCGATCACCTCGGCGGCCAGGTCGGGGCCGGGGGCCCGGCCGGCGCGCCAGGGGAGCACCTCGGCCCCCGCCGCGCGGGCGTCGGCGGCGAGCCGGCCGCCGCGCGGGCAGCCGACGACGGGCCGCAGGCCGGCGGCCGACTGGGCGCGGACGAGGTCGAGGACGACCCGGGCCACGCCGCCGTCGACGGGCTGCACGAGGTGGAGCACCGTCAGCGGGACTGCCGAGGCACGAGAGGAAGGAGAGGGAGAAGGCGATGGAGGTGGGGATGGAGCTGGGGGTGGAGGCTGTGTCGGCACGCGGAGCGGTCTCCTACGTTCAGCGGCGCGCGTCTGTCTGAACGAAGAGCACGCCGAGGAATTGACCCTGGCTTTCGCCCGCGAACCTGAAGTTCAGGCTGCGGGCGCCACCGGACAGGGCGGGACTCAGGTCGAAGACGTCCGCGTCATATCCGAGATTGTTCAGGTGTTCGGGCTGTCGCACGAACGAGGGACGTCCGAATTCCGTGATCGTGGAATTCATCACATCATTAAAAGGATTTTCTGCATCGTTGACGCTCATCCGGCGCCCACTGTCCGAGGTCACGGTGAGTGAGTCGCCCAGGGTGCCCCGGTCGCCGTCGTACGCGACCACTCCCGCCTTGCCGGCGGCTCCGGCGGGGGCGTTGACGCCCGCGATCTCGACCGTCTCGCCCGCCGCCTCGCCCGCACCGGCGGCGATCGACTCGAAGCCGTCCCACACCGAGATCCGGCGCAGCGGCTCCTGCGGCTGCTCGTACGCCACGACCAGTGTCCAGCCGCCCCAGGCGCCCACCGGGGAGTGGCCCATGGCGATGTTGACCTGGGCGACCGTCCACATCCCGGCGCCGCCCTTGCGCACCAGCGGGGTCACGTCCGCCGAAGCCTGGTAGGCGTCGCTGCCCTCGTCCGTGCGGTGCCCGATCACGGTGTCGGCCAGCACTTCCTTGTACGCGCCGCCCGGCTCGGCGACCAGCACCCGGTCGTTGTCCTCCGGCGGCTTCTGCTCGCCGACCCGCAGGTTCCCGCCCCAGTACAGCCGGGCGTACGACACCTTCGCCCCCTGCGGGACCTTCAGCTCGGCCCGGGTGGAGTTGTAGGTGTCGGGGTCCTTGTCGACCTCGCTGTAGAACATCTCGAAGTCGCCGTTGGCCCCCGCCGCCCCCTTGTCGACCTCGGCGCACGGCTCGGCCCCGGGGGCCTGCTCCCTGCGGCAGCCGATGGAGGAGTTGGACGCGCGGACCAGCCCGCCGTGCTGCACGGCCTGGTAACGCTGGGTGAACGGAACCCGGGGCGCCTGCCCGGGGCCCGGCGGGGCCTCGGCGCCCGCGGCGGAGGTCTGGGCCGAAAGCACGAGGCAGGACAGCAGACCGAGCGTGCCGAGGATTCTGCGGGACGAACCCATGACCCCGTCTCCATTTTCGATCAAGGGGACAAAACAGAAGTGAACCTTGGCAGATATCGGGCGGGAAATCACGCCGGACTCGCACGTACGGCCTTTTGGGCGATAACACGCACCCCCGCAGGCGGCGGGTCGTTATGCGATGCGCCACTGTTCGAAGTTCGAACCGAAAGGAAATGCGCAGATGAACAAGAAGGTCATGCGCACCACGACCACGGCCGCCGCGGGCGCCGCGATCCTGCTGGGCGGCGCGGGCATGGCCTCCGCCAACAGCGACGCGACGGGCGCCGCCGTCGGGTCCCCCGGCGTGATCTCCGGCAACGACATCCAGGTCCCGATCAGCATCCCGATCAACATCTGCGGCAACAGCCTCAACGTCGTCGGGCTCCTGAACCCCGCCTTCGGCAACGTCTGCATCAACCGCTGACCGCACACCCGACCGTCAACCGCGCCGTCCGAAACGGCGGCATCCGGGTGAAGTGACGCAACCCGAGCCGGAGCCGGCGCGTTGGTCCGGGTGCTCAGGTACCGGGCAATCCTGCAAAAAAGGGACGATGATGATCAAGAAGATGACAGCTGCCGCGGCATTTGCAGCCTCGGTCGCGGGCATCGGTGCCGGCATGGCGCCGCAGGCGATGGCCATCGGGAACGACGAGGGCATCACCACCGTCAACGGCAACAACGCGGCGCAGATCTACGGCAACCAGGCCACCTACGGCAACATGAGCCCGCAGATGGCGCTGATCCAGGGCTCCTTCAACAAGCCCTGCATCGCCCTGCCTGCGAAGGCCAACCTCCAGTCGCTGGTCGGCGCCGTCCCGATCGGCATCCAGGACGTCCCGATCCTGTCCAACCCGATGAACCAGCAGTGCACCGAGAACTCCACCCAGGCCAAGGGTGACGAGCCGCTGTCGCACATCCTGGACAACATCCCGATCCTGTCCGGCAACGTCTCCAGCGGCAGCTGATCTCACCCCGCACCACCGAGGCCGTCGCACCTTCGGGTCGCGGCGGCCTCGCCGCGTGACGGCGCGACCCGTAATTCCACTCCGAATTTCCTACGGCGGACGCGACGGGATGAATTACCGTACCGGAGGCCCGGCCGAGGAAATAAGCGGTTTCTTTTCCCCGACCCACTCGTTGTTATTTCTGCAGTGGACAAGCCCCTGCGGGAAGGATCGAATTCACATGACGTACAAGAAGGCAGTGGTATTGACCGCCGGCGTTCTGATGGCTGCCGGTGCCGCCTCCCCCGCCATGGCCGACGCGAACGCCGACGGGCAGGCCATCGGCTCCCCCGGCGTCATCTCGGGCAACCTCGTGCAGGTCCCGGTCCACGTGCCGGTCAACCTCTGCGGCAACACCGTGAACGCCGCCGCGCTGCTGAGCCCCGCGTTCGGCAACGTCTGCATCAACCACTGACGCAGCGCCTCCCGCCCGCAAGGGCAGACCTCCTCGGGGTGGCCCCGGAGTGCACGGCGGTGCACTCCGGGGCCACCTTCGATTCAGCACCGGCCCCCGCGCCGGTAGACAGGGAAGGACCCATGCGACAGGTACTGAGCCGACAGGTACTGGGCAAGGGAGTACTCACGGCCGCGGCCGCCTCGAGCCTGCTGTCGATCGCGACCGGCGCGGCCTACGCGCACCCCGGGGCGGTGTCCGAAGCCTCGCACTCGCCGGGTGTGCTGTCCGGCAACAGCGTCTCGGTACCGGTCACCCTCTCGGCGAACGTGTGCGGCAACAGCGTGGACGGCGGAGCGGCCCTCAACCCCGCGTTCGGGAACACCTGCGTCAACGACACCGGTTCGGGCTCCCGGCACACCCAGCAGCACACCCAGCAGGGCGGCCGGCACTCGGACCACGACGACGCCGACCACTCCCGCTACCTGAGCCCCGAGCAGTCGGAGGCCATCGGGCGCTTCCTCGAGGAGCACCAGGGGCGGCACGCGCTGCCGGAGCAGCGCCGCGACGAGGCCTCCGGGTACGGGGGGTCCCGCGAGGAGGGGCCCCGGCACCGGGCGCCCCGCCACGCCGCCCCCCGCCACGCGGCCGCGCACCACGAAAACCCGGGTGGCGAGGGCGGCTACGGCGGACGCGGCGGCTCCGGGGACGAGGACTGCGAGGAGCCCGTGCAGCCCCTCCCGGCACCGGCACCGGTCCACCACGCGCCCCCCGCCCCGCAGCCGCACCCCCAGCCCCAGCCGCACCCGGGGCCGCCCGCTGCGGAGCACCCTGCGCCCCAGCCTCAGCCCCTGCCGGCCCCGGCCCCCGCCCCGAGGCCGGCGCCGCAGCCCGCCCCGGTCGAGGAGGCGCCGCCCGTCCAGCAGGCCCCTGCTCCGCCGGCGGAGGTCCCCGCGCCGCCGCAGCCCGCCCCGGCCCCGGCCGAGGAGGCGCCCCACACGCTCCCGGCCCCGGCCCCCGTCGAGGAGGCGCCCCACACGCTCCCCGCGCCGGCGCCGGTCGAGGAGGCCACCGTGCCCGCGCCGCCGCGCGGCAGCATGCCCGTGACGCACCCGGCCCCGGCTCCCGCGCCGGAGGTCGTCCGTCCCGCCGACCAGCCGCCGTCCGCCCCGGCCGGGGACGTCCCCGTCCACCTCACCCCGGCCCCGGCGCCCGCTCCCCTCCCCGCGCCCGCTCCGGTGCTCGCCGAGACCGGTGCGGGCCAGACCGGTGCCGCGGCGATCCTCGCCTCGGCCCTGATCCTGGGCGGCGCGATTCTGTACCGCAGGGCCCGTATCGCCTGACGGCAATACCGGTAATCGGAAGAAATGCCGGCCGGAGAATCCCTCCCGGATTCTCCGGCCGCTGTCGTGCGTGCGCGCCGTACGCGTTTCCACGGCGGCACGGAATCGTTACCCAGGGCGAAAGCGGTGCGACGGTCACCGCTGGAAAAGGATTTCGATAATGAAGCTCACGAAGGTCGCCGCGGTCATCGCCGGCTCCGTTGCCGCCCTCGGCGCCTCCGCTTCCGCCTTCGCGGCAGAGAACACGGCCGCGCTGCCCCCCATGAGCCTGACGAGCGGCGCCACCGAGGCCTTCAACGCGCTCGCACCGGTCACCGAGCACGCCCCGGAGACTCTGGGCAACGGCATTGCCGAGCAGGGCGAGACGGTCGGGAAGGTCGTGGGCACCGCCCAGGAGGTCAACAAGATCCGCAACGATGTGCCGGGGACGGTCCTGGGCGTGGCGAACGGCGTCACCCAGTCCTCGGGCCCGTTGCACGGCGTGGCCCTCAACGGCGGCAGCAACTGAGCCTGCCGACGCGGCTCCCGACATACGACGTGGGCGCCGCCGGCGAGGCCGGCGGCGCCCACAGGGGTGGTGCCGCTGCGTCAGCTGTTGACGCAGACGTTGCCGAACGCGGGGCTCAGCAGCCCGGCGGCGTTCACGGTGTTGCCGCAGATGTTGACCGGGACGTGGACCGGGACCTGCACGAGGTTGCCCGAGATGACACCGGGGGAACCGGCGGCCAGGCCCTCGGCGTTCGCGTCGGCCATCGCGGAGCCGGCGGCACCCGCCGCGGCGAGACCGGCAGAGGCCAGGACCAGGGCTGCCTTCTTGGCAGTGTTCATGGGAAGTGCACCTTCTGTTCGACGTTCTGCCCCGACCGGGGCTCACACCGAGCAGAACGGTCCAACCTCCCGTACGGACACGGCCTTCGGCGGATCAAACCTGTTCAGCTCAATTTTTCGCCCCAAGGCCCGTCATTGCGGCGGGTGTTCGGCCGTCCGGGCCGGGCCCCCGCTACGGCAGCGTGATCTCCGGGACCTCAGGGATCTCGGGGGTCTCGGGGGTCTCGGGGGTCTCCGGAATCTCCGGGATCTCGGGCACCTCGGGCGCCTCCCCCACAGGCGGGAGGGTGATCGGCAGCCCGGGGATCTCGATCGGCAGGTCCGGGATCTCCGGCAGATCGGGGAACGTCGGCAGCTGGATCGGGGGCAGCGTCACCCCGGGCAGCAGGGTCTGGAGGCTCTTGACGAGGCCGTCCAGGGTGGCGGAGACGGAGGCGAGGAGGTCGTCGAGCACGCCGGTCGGGGCCGTGGCCTGCCGGTGGTCGACCTCCTTCTTGACGGCCTCCACTCGTTTCCTCAGGGCGGCGGCGCTGCCGCCGTCCGCGGCGCCCGCAGGGGCTGCCGCGCCGGTGAGTATGACGACGGCGAGGGCCGACGGGACGAGGACACGCAGGCGGGACGGCTTCGAGCGGTGCATGGGGGTCCCTTCGGTGGTCGCACAGAAGCGGACCTGAGCGATCCGCTTCATTGCCCACCGTGCGAACACCTTCTACGGAGCGCAACCGGAGCCCCGCGGGCCGCACCCGCCCTGCTGGCTTCGTACGGGCTTCGCGCACGCGTCCGGTGCCGACTCACCCGCGGCGGGGAAAAGCCGCGCCATGGCAGGCCGATTGAGTGAAGCCGCGGAACCAAACCCCTACACGGCAGTTGACCAGGGCGCTCCACTAGCGGGCACTCGTGCGACAAAAGGACCAATGATGCTCAAGAAGATCATGACTGCCGCCGCGGTCACCGCCGCCGCCGTCGGCGCGGGCGCTGCTGTTGCCGCCCCGGCCATGGCCATCGGCAACGACGAGGGAATCACCACGATCAACGGCAACGGATCCCAGCAGATCTACGGCAACCAGAAGACCGCCGGCGACCTGAGCCCGCAGCTCAGCCTGGTCCAGGGCACCCTCAACAAGCCCTGCGTCGCCCTGCCCGTGAAGGTGAACGTGCAGTCGCTGGTCGGCGCCGTCCCGATCGGCCTCCAGGACGTCAACGTCCTGTCCAACCCGATGAACCAGCAGTGCACCGAGAACTCCACCCAGGCCAAGGGCGACGAGTCCCTCTCGCACATCCTGGACAACATCCCGATCCTGTCGGGCAACCTCTCCGCGAACAGCTGATCCCCGCTCCTCCCCCTCCCTGCTTTCTGCGGTACGGGCCCCGCGCCCGTGGAGCGATGTGACGAGGCCCCGGCAGCATCCGGCTGCCGGGGCCTTCGCATGCCGTGCGGCCCGCCGTACGCGGGCCGCGGGAGCCGCAGGAGAAACGGTCAGCCGGTCCAGAACTCCCACCACCGGGTGAGGATCAGCATCCCGATCACGCCGGTGTGCAGGGCGGGCGGAGCCCAGGCGAACTCCTCGAAGAAGCCGCGCACCGGGCCGGGGGCCGGCAGGGCGCCCGTGCGGACCGTGTGGGCGGTGACGGCCCAGAACATCAGCAGCGTGGCCACCCAGGTCAGACAGCACCACAGGCACAGCGCGTTGATCTCGTAGAGCGACTGCACCATCAGCCAGGTGCAGAAGCCGACGCCGAAGGCCGTGCCGGCGTTGAGCCCCAGCCAGAACCAGCCGCGGTAGCGGGCGCCGGCCAGCAGGCCCGCCCCGACGCACACCACCACGCCGAACGCGACCAGCCCCAGCATGGGGTTGGGGAAGCCGAAGGCCGCGGCCTGCTCGCTCTTCATGACGCTGCCGCAGGAGACCACCGGGTTGAGGCTGCAGGCGGGCTTGAAGTCCGGGTCCTCCAGCAGGAGGAACTTGTCGAGG
The DNA here is from genome assembly GCF_040636955.1 of Streptomyces sp. NPDC032472. Lineage (NCBI taxonomy): Bacteria > Bacillati > Actinomycetota > Actinomycetes > Kitasatosporales > Streptomycetaceae > Streptomyces > Streptomyces sp. NPDC032472. Next base: position 196,880 of record NZ_JBEZVK010000004.1, on the reverse strand, counting down.
GTGATCACCCAGGAGGCCAGCACCCCGGCGGCCCCGGTGAGCAGAAGCAGCCAGGCCAACGCCCTTGGGGTGTCCGCCGGTTCGCCCTCGTCTCGCGTACGGGGCCGCCCCAGCTGGCGGGGCACCCCCACTGTTTTCGTTGCCATGCGGCCCATCGTCCCGCGCCATGGCACACACCGGGGCGAACCATGAGGAGCCCGGCACAAGTTGACCTGAAGGGGTGGCGGGAACCCCCGTTGCGTCCCGGACGTTTTACCGAACCCCGGACGTGATGTCAGAGCCAGGGGCTACGTTGAGCTTCCGCGAAGTCACATGCTGCGACGGCCTGGAGACCCACCTTGAGCGATCCGTACGAGACAACCGAGGCGCACCTCGAGCGACTCCTGGGCCGCGCCCTCAACTCCTTCGACCTGCCGGACCGGTTGGTCGAGCGCCTCGGGACGGCGCTCGCCCACAGCTCTTCGCTCCACACGACCCGCCACAGCCCGGCCGCGGGGCTGTGGCGGGAGACCCACTGGCACACGTACCTGCTGGCCGACGGCACGTCCGCGTCGCTGTGGGAGCTGGTGTACCGGCACGAGGCTGACCGGACCATCCGGCACGAGGTCTTCGCGAGCCGGGCGGAGCTCCGCCTCGCCGTCGCCCGGCTGTTCGGCGAGAGCCCGGCGGAGTCGGCCTTCGAGCCGGCGCTGGACCGGGCGCTCGCCGCGGCGGAGGAAGGGCCCGATGAGGACGTGGCCGCGCTGAGCGCCCTGTTCGCGGCCTCGGCGGCGGACCGGCGCCACCGGGAGTACGCGGTGGACCAGTCCGCCGACCACGCCCGGCGGGTGCTGCGACGCGCCGAGAACCCGGACCGGCCCGGCGAGGGGACGGCGGTGCTGCTGAGATCGGCGTACGCGCACCAGATCACCCAGGCGTTCGGCACCCGGCAGTGCCTCGCGGACGGCCGGGACGCCGGATTCAGCCTGTACGAGCACGCGTTCGTCCTGCTGGACGGGAGCGAGATCAGCCTGTGGGAGGTCGAGCACACGGCCACGCCGGACGGGCGCCACATGTGCGAGGTGTACGAGACGGAGGCGGCCGCCCGCGGCGCGATGGAGGTCCGGGCCCGCGTGCGGTGACGGCCGCCGCCGTCAGGGCGCGGCGGGCTCGGTGAGCGGGAGGTCCAGCGGCGGCCGGGCGGTGAGGTGCACGGCGTCGGGCCTGAGGTCGGCGGGGGCCGGCAGGGCGCTGCCCGGGAGCTGGACGGCGGCCGCACCGTAGGCCAGGGCCGCGGCGAGCGCTTCGGGTCCGGGGCGGCCGGCGAGGAGAAAGCCGGCCAGGGCGGCGTCGCCCGCGCCGACGTTGCTGCGGACCGCGGCCGCCGGGGCGGTGCCGTGGAAGATTCCCTCGGCGCAGGCGAGCAGTTGGCCGTCGGGGCCGAGCGAGGCCAGGACCGCACCCGCGCCCAGGGAGCGGAGCTCCTCGGCGGCCTTGGCGATGTCGCCCAGGGTGGCCAGCGGGCGGCCCACGGCCCCGGCGAGCTCCGCGGCGTTGGGCTTGACGAGGTCCGGGCGGGCCGGCAGTGCGGCGAGCAGGGCCGGGCCGGAGGTGTCGAGGGCGACGGTGGCCCCGGCCTCGTGGCCGCGGGTGACGAGGCCGGCGTACCAGTCGTCGGGCAGTCCGGGTGCGAGGCTGCCGCAGGCCGCGATCCAGTCGGGGCTGTTCGCGCAGGTGCGGACGGTGTCCAGGAGGAGTGCGGATTCGGCCGCGGTGAGCTCGGGGCCGGGCGCGTTGATCTTGGTGAGGGTGCCGTCGGGTTCGACGAGGGTGATGTTGGAGCGGGTCTGCCCGGCGATCGAGACCGCGGTGACGTCCACGCCCTGGCGGCCCAGCAGTTCGGCGATGAGGGCTCCGGATGCTCCGCCGAGCGGGAGGACGGCCGTCGTCGCTCTGCCCGCGGCGGCGACCGCGCGCGAGACGTTGACGCCCTTGCCGCCGGGGTCGACCCGGTCGGCGGCGGCGCGCAGCACCGCGCCGCGCTCCAGCGAGGGCACCTCGTAGGTCCGGTCGAGGGAGGGGTTCGGGGTGACGGTGAGGATCATATGCGGCTTTACGGTACGCCTCGTTTTGTGGCGGTTCAAAAGCGAAACGGGCATGCCCGCCCCCGGGGAGCGGACATGCCCGTCGGGCCGCTCGCGCGCCGGGGCGGACTACCCGGCCGGGACGGCCTCGGGGGAGGCGGCGCCGGCGCCCGGGGCGCCCTCGCGCTGCTCCACCGGGAGCGTCTTGCGCGGCAGCACGAACATCACGGCGAAGATCACGAGCATCACGGCCACGACCCACCACATCGCCCCGCGGAAGGCCTCGGCGTACGGCGCCCCGAAGGCGGTGTCGTCGTCGATCAGGCCGAAGAAGGAGACCGAGGTGAGAGCCAGGCCGAGCGCGTTGCCCATCTGGCCGGTGGTGTTGATCAGGCCGGAGGCGGAGCCGGCGTGCTCGCGCGGCACCTCGGACAGCACGGTGTCGGTCAGCGGGGCCACGATCAGGCCCATGCCGATGCCCATGACGATCAGCGGGGCGGCCATCTGCCAGGAGGCGATGGCCATGCCGTAGCGCTGCGACTCCCAGATGTACAGCATGACGCCGGCGGCCATGGCGAGCGCGCCCGCCTGGAGCACCTTGCGGCCGAAGCGCGGGACGAGCTTCTGCACCGACATGCCCGCGGCGGCGGAGACGGCGAGGGAGAACGGTATGCCGGTGAGGCCGGCGCGCAGGGCGCTCCAGCCGAGGCCCACCTGCATGTACAGCGTCCAGACCAGGAAGAACATGCCGGTCGCCACACCGAAGGTGAGCTGCACGGCGATACCGCCCGCGAAGCTCTTGACCTTGAAGAGGGACAGCTCGACCAGCGGGGACCCGTCCTTGCGGATCTTGTGCTTCTCGTACGCGATGAAGCCGGCGAACACGAACGGCACGAGGGCCATGGAGACGAAGCCCCACAGCGGCCAGTCGTTCTCGCGGCCGTGGGTCAGCGGGAAGATCAGCATGACGAGGCCGAGGGTGGCCAGCACGACGCCGACGATGTCCAGCTTCAGCGCCTTGGGGGCCTTGGACTCGCTGATGAACCGGCGGCCCAGGATGATGCCGAGGATGCCGACGGGCAGGTTGATCAGGAAGATCGGGCGCCATTCGAGGCCCAGGATGTTCCACTCGGTGAGCAGCGCGCCGAGCATGGGGCCCGAGACCGCCCCGAGGCCGACGATCGCACCGAACATGCCGAAGACCTTGCCGCGCTCGTGCGGCGGGAAGGTGGCGTGGATGATCGCCAGCACCTGCGGGACCATCATCGCGGCCATGCCGCCCTGGAGCAGGCGGGAGGCGACGAGCACCTCGGGGTTGGGGGCGATGCCGCAGAGCAGCGACGCGGCGGTGAAGCCGGAGATGCCGATGAGGAAGAGCCGCTTGCGGCCGTAGATGTCGCCCAGACGGCCGCCGGTGATCAGGCCGGCGGCGAACGCCAGCGCGTATCCGGCGGTGATCCACTGGATGGCGCTGGTGGAGGCGCCGAAGTCGCCGCGCATCCGGGGTATCGCGATGTTGACGATCGTGACGTCGACCAGGTCCATGAAGGACGCGGCCATCACGATGGCCAGGGCCAGCCACCGGCGGCGGTCGGCCTCGGCCGATACGGGTGCTGATGCGTCGGGGACGGTGGTGTTCCGCTCTGCTGGTACGGGCCCGCTCTGCCGCTCGGGCGATGTCATGGACGTCTCGCTGCTCATGAAGAGAAACGTAGACGTGATGTAGGTCAGGTTGCGTCCTATTTCGCTGGCAGCCTGTATTTCATGACAGACACCCCCGCACGGCTGCTGACTCTGCTCTCCCTGCTGCAGACACCGCGCGAATGGCCCGGGAGCGAGCTGGCCGAACGGCTTCGGGTCAGTACGCGCACGATCCGCCGCGACATCGACCGACTGCGCGAACTCGGCTATCCGGTGGAGGCCACGCTCGGCTCGGAGGGCGGGTACCGGCTGGTGGCCGGGGCGGCGATGCCGCCGCTGCTGCTGGACGACGAGGAGGCCGTCGCGATCGCGGTGGGGCTGCGGGCCGGGGCCGGGCATGCCGTCGAGGGCGTGGAGGAGGCCTCCGTACGGGCCCTGGCCAAGCTGGAGCAGGTCCTGCCGGGGCGGCTGCGCCACCGGGTGAGCGCCCTGCAGTCGGCCACCACGGCGGTGGTCCGCGGGGACGGGGCCACCGTGGACCCGCACACGCTGACCACGATGGCGTCGGCGGTGGCCGGGCCGGAGCGGCTGCGGTTCGCGTACGAGGCGCGCGACGGGGTGCGCACGCGGCGGCTGGTGGAGCCGTACCGGCTGGTCAGCACGGGCAGCCGCTGGTACCTGGTGGCCTACGACCTGGAGCGGGAGGACTGGCGGACCTTCCGCGTGGACCGGGTGGCGGAGCCCTTCGCCACCGGTGCCCGCTTCGCCCCGCGGGCGCTGCCGATGGACGCCGTGGAGTTCGTGCGGCGCGGGCTGCACGGCCGCCAGACGTACCCGGTGGACGTCTCCTTCGACGCGCCGGCCGAGGCCCTGCCGGGCTGGCTGCGCGAGGGGGCCGTGCCCGCGGGCGGCGGCTGCCGGGTGCGGTTCGAGAGCGGGGACTCCCCCGACTGGCAGGCCGCCCGGCTGGCGCTCACGGGGCTGCCGTTCACCGTGCACGCGCCGGAGTTCCTCGCGGCGGCCGCACGGGAGCTGGCGGCCCGGCTGTCGGCCGCCGGAGCGGCAGCCGGGGCCGGGGCCGGACAGGGGTAGCCCCCGGCACCTGGGGGGATGGTGCCGGGGGCGGTCTCAAGGGCTCGCCGCGCCCGGTCGGTCGACCGGCCGGGCGGCGGGCGGCGCGGTGGGCGGGCCGTCGGTCAGGCCACGGCGTCGAAGCCGGTGTCGCGCGCCATGCGCTTCAGCTCCAGCAGCGCGTGCTTCTCGATCTGGCGGATCCGCTCGCGGGTCAGGCCGTGCTGCTTGCCGACCTCCGTCAGGGTCCGCTCCCGGCCGTCGTCGATCCCGTACCGCATCTTGATGATCGACGCCGTGCGCTGGTCGAGCTTGCCGAGCAGGTCTTCCAGCTCCTCGCTGCGCAGCAGGGAGAGGACGGACTGCTCGGGGGAGATCGCGGAGGTGTCCTCGAGGAGGTCGCCGAACTGCGTCTCGCCCTCGTCGTCCACGGACATGTTCAGGCTGACCGGGTCACGGGCCCAGTCCAGGACGTCGCTGACGCGCTGCTCGGTGGAGTCCAGCGCGGTGGCGATCTCCGCGTGCTCGGGGTCGCGGCCGTTCTCCCGGTTGAACTCGCGCTGGATCCGGCGGATCCGGCCGAGCTCCTCGACGAGGTGGACGGGCAGGCGGATGGTGCGCGACTGGTCGGCGATGGAGCGGGTGATGGCCTGGCGGATCCACCACGTGGCGTACGTGGAGAACTTGAAGCCCTTGGTGTAGTCGAACTTCTCCACCGCGCGGACCAGGCCCGCGTTGCCCTCCTGGATCAGGTCGAGCAGGGGCAGGCCGCTGCGCGGGTAGCGGCGGGCGACGGCCACGACCAGGCGCAGGTTGGAGCGGATGAAGATCTCCTTGGCGCGCTCCCCCTCGGCGGCCAGGGCCTCCAGCTCCTCGCGCGCGGGAGCCTCCCCCTCGCGCTCTATCGCGCCGTCGAGGATCTCCCGGGCGTAGACGCCCGCCTCGATGATCTGCGAGAGCTCCACTTCCTTGGCCGCGTCGAGCAGCGGGGTGCGCGCGATCTCGTCCAGGTACATGCCTACCAGGTCGCGGTCTGCGATCTCCCCGCCCACAGCGCGGGCGCTGCCCGTGGACTGACGACGGGCGACGGCGCGGGTTGCCATGCGTGCTCCCTTGCAAAGTGTTAGGTCGCGGTGCGGCTGCTGGAACGCGGCTCTGCGTCCCTGGACACTCTCCCGAGTGCCCGCTTCCGAAGGGGACAACGACTGGAATCGGGACAGAATTCCCATGTTGGTCCCCTTTTTTCGCGATCTTGCAGTATCCTGCCCCGCCGGCCCCCGTGGGCGGGTGCGGAGGCGTCACGAACGCGAAGTGGTGCAGGTCAGGCGGGTGACGGCGGCCGACCCGGAACCGCGCCCGGAACGGCCCGGCCGGTCAGGCGGCCGCACTCCTGCCCTCCAGCCCGTCGCGGCTGCTGCACTCCTGCCCTACAAGACGAGCTCCGACGCTCTGCGGTTGCCCGTGGCACTAGCCGAACTGGACCGAGCGCTTCGACAGGCCCATCCAGAAGCCGTCCACCGCGTCCGTGCGGCGGCCGAGGTCGCCGGCGGCGTCGGCCGCGCCGAGGGCGACGAACAGCGGGGCGAAGTGCTCGGTGCGCGGGTGCGCGAGGCGGCCGGCCGGGGACTTGGCCTCGAAGTCCAGCAGGGCGTCGACGTCGGAGGCCTCCAGCGCCTCGCGGCCCCAGGCGTCGAACTCCGCCGACCAGGACGGGACGCCGGGCCCGGTGTGGCGCAGTGCGGCCAGGTTGTGGGTGAAGAAGCCGCTGCCGACGATCAGGACCCCCTCGTCGCGCAGGGGCGCCAGCTTGCGGCCGACGTCCATCAGGCGGCGCGGGTCCAGCGTCGGCAGGGAGATCTGCAGGACCGGGATGTCGGCCTCCGGGTACATCTCCACGAGCGGGACGTACGCACCGTGGTCGAGGCCGCGGTCGGGGATGTCCTGGACCGGGGTGCCGGGAGCCTGGAGCAGCGCCCGTACGGAGGCGGCCAGGGCGGGGGCGCCGGGGGCGTCGTAGCGGACCCGGTAGTAGTGCTCGGGGAAGCCCCAGAAGTCGTACACGAGCGGCACGGGCTCGGTGGCGCCGAGGGCGAGCGGGGCCTCCTCCCAGTGCGCGGAGACCATCAGGATCGCGCGGGGGCGGGGCAGGGCCGCGGACCAGGCGGCGAGCTCGCCGGGCCAGACCGGGTCGTCGGCCAGCGGCGGCGCGCCGTGGCTGAGGTAGAGCGTCGGCATCCGGGCGGGGTGCTGCTGGGTCACGGGAGGCTCCTCGTTCGGGGCGAGGGGGCCGGAGAACAGGACCGACCCCGCGTCGTTCAAATTTGAACGACGCGGGGTCGGCTGTCATTCCCGGGGTACCCCGCCGCCCGTCAGTGGGCGATCACCGGAACCTTCACCTCGGCGTCCGCGGCCTCGCCCCCGCCGGAGGCGACGGGGCCGGCGGAGCCGGGACGGCCCGTGTTGATCAGCGTCAGGGCCACCGTGGCGCTGGCGAGGAGGATGCCCACCGCCCACCAGATCGCGCTGGAGTAGCCCTCCACCATGGCCTGGGCCTGGACCAGCTTGGCCGCCGGGCCGCCGGCCGCGGCCTCGGCCGCGTGGTCGGTCAGGTACGCGGTGGTCGCCGACGCGGCGATCGTGTTCAGCAGGGCGGTGCCGATCGCACCGCCGACCTGCTGCGAGGTGTTGACCATGGCGGAGGCCACACCGGCGTCGGCCGGGTTCACCCCGTGCGTGGCCAGGGACATCGCGGGCATGAAGGCCGTGCCCATGCCGAGGCCGAGCAGCAGCTGCGCCGGCAGGATCAGCAGCGGGTACGAGGACCCGACCTCCAGCTGGGTCAGCAGCAGCATGCCAGTGGCGGCGACCAGGAAGCCCGGCCCCATCAGCAGCCGCGGCGCGACCCGGGTCATCAGGCGGGCGCCGATCTGCGTCGAGCCCGTGATCATGCCGGCGATCATCGGCAGGAAGGCGAAACCGGTCTTGACCGGCGAGAAGCCCTTGACCACCTGGAGGTAGTAGGTCAGGAAGAGGAACAGGCCGAACATGGCGATGACGGCCAGGCCCAGGGAGAGGTAGACACCGCCCCGGTTGCGCTCCAGCAGGACGCGCAGCGGCAGCAGCGGCGACCTCACCTGGGACTCGACGAACACGAACGCCGCCAGCAGGGCCGCCGAGGCGATGAACATGACCACGGTCACCGCGTCCGACCAGCCGGCCGACTCGGCGCGGGTGAAGCCGTACACGAGCGCGACCAGGCCGAGCGTCGACAGGATCACGCCGGGGATGTCCAGCGGGGCCCGGTTGCGGCCGCCGGAGGGCTCGCGGATGACCATCCAGGCGCCCGCGGCGGCGACGACGGCGAAGGGGATGTTCACGAAGAACGTCCAGCGCCAGTTGAGGTACTCGGTGAGGAAGCCGCCCAGGATCAGGCCGACGGCGCCGCCGCCGCCCGCGATCGCACCGTAGATGCCGAAGGCCTTGGCCCGCTCCTTGGCGTCGGTGAACATGACGGCCAGCAGGGACAGGGCGGCCGGGGCGAGCAGTGCGCCGAACGCGCCCTGCAGGGCGCGGGCGCCCAGCATCATGGCCTGGCCGCCCGCGGCGCCGCCCAGCGCGGAGGCCAGGGCGAAGCCGATGAGGCCGACGGTGAAGGCGTTCTTGCGGCCCCACTTGTCGGCGATGCGGCCGCCGAAGAGGAGCAGTCCGCCGAAGGCGAGCGCGTACGCGGTGATGACCCACTGGCGGTTTCCGTCGGAGATGCCGAGGTCCGTTTGGGCGGAGGGCAGCGCGATGTTCACGATCGTCGCGTCGAGGACGACCATGAGCTGCGCCAGGGCTATGAAGACGAGCGCCTTCCAGCGGTTGGAATCGGCAGCCGCCGGGGGTGCTGCGGCTGTCGCGGCGGTTTTCGGCATGGAGGTACCCACTTCGGTGTGCGGAATGACGGAAAAGCCGGGTTAATACGGCTTGGTGCTATTGGGCGGTACTTTGTGACGCTATCGGGCGTCGCCCTGCGACGTCACATGGTTTTCTGCGTGTTCTGCGTGTTCTGCGTGTTCTGCGTCTTCTGCGTGTTCTGCGTGTTCTGCGCGGCCTGCTGCGCCAGTCGGCGCATGTCCTCGAGGGTGGCCGCCGAGCCCGGGAGCTCGGAGAAGGCCGGAGCCCTCAACCCGTCGAGGAAGAGCTGGAGATGGCGGTGGACGAAGGTGTCCACGTCCATGCAGGTCACGCCGGGCAGCGGGCGGCTGAGCTGGGACAGGGCGACCATCAGGTCACCGGCTCCGATGTCGCCGCGGACCAGGCCCGCCTCCTGGCCGGCCGCCAGCAGGGCCTCGACCGCGGCCGCCAACTCCTCGCGGGCGGCGTGCAGTTCCGGGTGCTCCCGGTCGAAGTCGCCGTCCAGCATGGGGCACAGGGCGCCGATCCGCTCGTCCGCCGCGGCGTGCGTGAAGCGGCACAGCGCGGCGAACGCGTCCGGTTCGGCGGCGAGGGCTTCCCGCGCCCCGGCGGTGACCCGGTCCATGACGAACAGCACGACGTGGTGGACGAGGGCGGCCCGGTCGGGGAAGTGCCGGTAGAGCGTGGCGTTGCCGATGCCGGCCCGGCGGGCGACCTCGTCGAACGGGGCGCCCGAGCCGAATTCCACGAACACCTCGCGCGCCGCCGCCAGGATCCGCTCCCGGTTGCGCACGGCGTCCGCGCGCGGACGCGGAGCCCGCGTGGTCGCGGCGGCGGTGGAGCGCTTCATCGGGGGGCCTCCCTGGCGGTACGGCAGTACGGCGGTACCGGAGTACGGCGATACGGCGTCGTGCGGACCCCGTAACCGGGGAGCCGGTCCCCGCTTCCGGGGACACACGTTCAAACGGGGATCCAGTCCCCGGTTATTTCACCCTCCCGTGTGAGCCGGCTCACACCACCGCTCCCCGTTCGGCCGCACCCGGCGCGCGGGCGCGCCTCCGCCGTCGGAGGGTGATCGCACGGAGTGCAGCCCGGGCCCGGCCGGCTGCCGCGGACCCGAAGGCGATCTCCATGACGCAGACCCGCCACCGGATACGCAAGCCCCGCCGCGCCCGCGCCTACATCGGCCTGACCGCGCTGGCCCTCGGCGTCACCGCGACCGCGAGCACCGGCATATCCGGGCGCGGGCACTCGGCGGCCGGGCCCGTGGCCACGACCGCCGAGGCGGCGCTCGCACCCTGCCGGATCTCCGGCGCGATGGGCGTGCAGATGTCCGAGGGCCTGCCGACACCGCCCGGGTACTCCCGCTCGACCGGCGAGATCCGGGCCCTGAACCTGATGATCGACTTTCCCGACGCCAAGGGCGAGGGCACGGCGCTGGACCGGCTGGCGGAGTTCTTCCCGCAGACCTCCGACTGGTTCCGCACCAGCTCCTACGGCAGGCTCAGCTACCGGGCCGACGCCCCGATCAAGGCCTGGCTGCGGATGCCGATGCCGTTCGCCGCGTACGGGATCGAGCGCGGGTCCCCGTACGAACCGGGCTACCGGCAGCTCGTCGAGCACATCGTGAAGGCCGCCGACAGCGAGGTCGACTTCAGCAAGTACGACCTGGTCAACATCCTGGTGACGCCGAACGCGGGCCCCTCCGCCCTGGACACGGTGCTGTCGGTGACCTTCTCCGGCAACGGCGAGGCACCGGTCGCCGACGGCGTGCCGCTGGCGAACACCTCGTTCGTCTACAGCCGCCAGGACGACGGCTCGGGCTCCTACCGGGAGACCGGCTACCGGGTGCTCCCGCACGAGAACGGGCACGTCTTCGGCCTGCCGGACCTGTACACCGCCGACGGCGGCGGCGCGGTCGGCCACTGGGACATCATGAGCGAGGACTGGGGCGCCAACAACGACCTGCTGGGCTGGCACAAGTGGAAGCTGGGCTGGCTCGACGGCTCGCAGATCAGCTGCGCCTCGGCGTCGGGCGTCAGCGACCACGTCCTGACGCCGCTGGCGGTCGAGGGCGGCACCAAGCTGGCCTTCGTCCCGCTGTCGGCGAGCACCGGGTACGCGGTGGAGGTGCGGACCCGGGCCGGGAACGACGAGGCCGTCTGCAAACCCGGCGTACTGATCTACAAGGTGGACTCCGAGGTCGACACGGGCCGCGGCCCGGTCACCGTCGCCGACAGCGCCTCCGCCAGCGGCGGCTGCACGCGGCGGCCCAATGTGCACGGGGAGCTGTCGGACGCGCCGTACCGGCCGGGCGAGACGTTCACCGACGAGAAGGCGGGCGTCAGCATCTCGGTGGTGGGCGAGCTGCCCAACGGGAGCTTCCAGGTGCGCATCAGCCGGCCCTGACGTCGCCGCGGTACTCCTCCCAGGTCCACAGCAGCTGGCGGCGGGCGAGGACGCCGACGGCGTGGCGCCGGTACGCGGCCGTGCCGCGGACGTCGTCGATCGGGTTGCAGGAGGCGGCCGCGAGGACGGCGAACTGCTTCACGACCGACGGGGTGAGGGGCTTGCGGGATTCCCAGAAGCCGCCCTCGTCGAGCGCGGCCACGAGGAACTCCTCGGCGGTCGTCGCCCGGACCGGAGTCGGCGCCGCCGAGCCGATGCCCGTACGGACGGTGCGGGTCGCCGGGTGCAGGGCGAGGCCGAAGGCGCAGACGGCGATGACCATGGCGTTGCGGGTGCCGACCTTGGAGAACTGCTGGGGGCCGTCCGCGGTGGCGATGTGGACCGCCTTGATCAGCTCGTCGGGGGCGAGGGCGTTGCGCTTGACGCCGGTGAAGAACCGGTCGATCGGGATCCGCCGGGCACCCCGTACGGACTCCACCTCGACCTCGGCGCCGGCGGCGAGCAGCGCCGGGTGGGCGTCCCCGGCCGGGGAGGCGGTACCGAGGTTGCCGCCGACGCTGCCGCGGTTGCGGATCTGCGGGGAGGCGACCGTGCGGGAGGCGAGGGCGAGCCCGGGCAGCGGGGTGGCGAGCTGCTCGAAGATCTCCGTGTACGGGACGCTCGCGCCGAGGCGGACCGTTTCCTCGCCGACCTCCCACTCGCGCAGCAGGGCGATGCGGTTGAGGTCCATGAGGTACTCGGGGCGGCGTAGGTCGAAGTTGATCTCGACCATCACGTCGGTGCCGCCGGCGATGGGCACGGCGGAGGGGTGCGCGGCCTTGGCGGCGAGCGCCTCTTCCCAGGCGGCCGGGCGCAGGAAGTCCATGGTGGCTCGCATTCCTCGGGCGGCGGCGCGGCGCAGGGCAGCCGGAGGACGGGGGGCTCCGCCCTCCTGCCCACCGTCCCACGAACCGCGGCGGCCGGCCTCACACCGGATCGGGAAACGCCGGGGAAGGAAATTACGGGTGCTGCGTCCCGGGCTCGTGCGGTGCATCGAGCTCTTGGGCCCGGTGGGGTGACTGGTTCAGCGTGATGTTCCCGAAGTCGCCGCCTTGGAAGACCCCGCCGTTGAAGGTGCCGCCGCTGATCAAGTTGCTGACCTTCGGGGCCCGGCCGCCCTCGGTCCCGCGCCAGCCCGGGTTCACCTCGTCCAGCAGCGCCGCGAGCTCGCGCACGGCGGCCTGGTCGGTCTCCAGCACCTCGCGCAGCCGGTCCCGCCACGTCTGCTCCACGTCCGCCGCTGCCGCCTCGTTGCCGTCGGCGCGGGCCACGAGGAGTTCGGCGCGGGAGGCGCCGAGTTCGGCCTCCGCTTCGGGCCGCCCGAACAGCCGGCCGAACCGGCCGCTGACCGAGGTCCATGCCTGGGTGGTCATAAGACCCACCAGGGTCGTCGCACCTGCCTGCACCAGCGCTGCAACATCCATGTCCTTCACGCTAACCGGCGGGTTGACGGCCGCGGGGGCGGTTCCGGAAAGTGGGTGACGTGATGCGGATGGGGCGAGAACTGCTGCCGGAGCGGCGGTGGCTCACGGTGCCGGCGGTGCGCACGGTCCTGGGCGTCATCCACAACGTCACCTCGGCGACGCGGCTGCTCGACGTGCTCGCCGTCTTCGAGGGCGACCCCCGGGTACGGACCGTGTTCACCTGCACCGGGTCCTCGGCGCTGGACGGCGGCGTCGCGGAGTTCGCCGCCGAGCACGGGCTTTTCCTGATTCCCTGGGAGGAGGCGCTCGCGCGGGAATTCGACCTCGCGGTGAGCACGAGCCGCGGCGGGGAACTGGAGAAGATCCGGGCCCCTGTCGTCGGGGCGCCGCACGGCGCCGGATACAATAAAAAACTCAGCAGGAATCCGGAATCCGGAATCCGGAATCCGGAATCCGGGGGCGGGGTCGGGTCCGGGGACGGGGCCGGGGCGTTCGGCCTGTCTGCCGAGTGGCTGCTGCACGACGGTGAGGTCGTCCCGTCCGCCATCGTCCTCTCGCACGAGGAGCAGTACGCCCGCCTCGGCCGCCACTGCCCCGAGGCAGCCCCTTACGCGCACGTCGTCGGCGACCCCTGCGCGGACCAGCTCGAAGCCTCTGCGCCTTTCCGTGAGGAATACCGCGAGGCCCTCGGTGTGGGGCCCGGCCGGAAACTCCTCCTGATCACCTCCACCTGGGGCGGGAATTCCGTTCTGGGCGCCTCGTTCGACACCGTGCGCCGGGCCCTGGCCGAATTGCCGTACGACGAATACCGCGTCGTGGCGGCCGTGCACCCGAATGCCTGGTACGGCCACGGGGGCTGGCAGATCCGGAACTGGCTGGAGCCCGCACTGCGCGCCGGGCTGGTCCTGCCGCCGCCGGCCGGGCAGACCTGGAAGGCCGCGCTCTGCGCCGCGGACGTCTTCCTCGGCGACCACGGCTCGCTCTCCTTGTACGCCGCCGCCCGCGGGCTGCCGGGGCTGCTCGCCGCCTTCGACCCGCAGGCCGTCGCGCCGGACTCCCCCATGGCCTGGCTCGGCGAGCGGCTCCCCCGGCTGGACCCGATGCGTCCGCTGGCCGCCCAGCTGGCCGGGGCCGTCGCCCTGCCGTCCGCGGCGGCCCGCATCACCTCGCGCCCCGGCCGCGCGCTCGCCCTGCTCCGCGCCCTGTGCTACCGCCACCTCGGGCTGCCCGAACCGGAGTCGGCGTGCGTGGCCCGTCCGGTGCCGGTGCCGGCGGTGCCTCTGCAGGCCGGTACGGCGGGGCGCGGTCCGGCCGCGCCGGCGCTGTACGTGGACGTCCGCGTCGCCGGCCGCGAGGTCCGCGTACGCCGCTACCCGGCCGAACCGCAGCGCGGCGGCGGCCCCTACCTGGGCCCCGATCCGCACGTGGCGGCCGAAGCCGCCGAGCCGGATCCGCGGCTGCGCGGGCTCGCCGATGTGCTGGTGGCGCGGCCCGGGGCGGATCCGGCGGGCGTGTTCGCCCGCAACCCCGGCTGCGTGCTGGTGGCCGGGCCGGGGCGGCTCGTGCTGCGGTCGGGACGGCAGTTCACGGTGCCGGGCGGGGTGGATCCGGGGGTGGCGGGGTCGGTGCTGCTGGCGGTGCTGGGCGAAGGCCTCGATCCGCAGGGGCCGTTCACGGTCCGGGTCGGGGGTGCGGCCTCAGAGCTACGGCTCGGGGCTGTGGGGGCCGTCGCGTCGGGCGGGGCTGTCGGGGCCGGGGGCGCCGTCGCTGCGGGCGAGGCGGATGCGGGCTTCCTCGACGCGGATGCTGCGCAGTGACGTGTACAGATCCAGGGCCTCCTGCCAGTCGGCCCGGGCGGCCGCCGGGTCACCGAGGGCCTCGGCCGCGTCCCCCCGTACGAGCACGGCGTCGGCCCGGTTGAGCGAGGGCGCGGCGAACGCCTCCAGGGCCGCCGCCAGCGGGGCGAGCGCCTCGGCGGGGTGGCCGGCCGCGAGGCGGGCCATGGCCTGGCGCAGCCGGGTCTTGGCCGCGTTCTGCGTGTCCGGCTCGGGCAGCGCCAGGAACGCCTCCAGCGCCTCGCCGAGCAGCGCGGCGGCCTGCTCGTGCTCCCCGGCCGCGCTGGCCGCGTTCCCGCGGTGGTACGCCAACAGGGCCCGCCCGCGCGGGTGTTCCGTATCGCCGAGGGCGGCGAGGGCCTGCCCGTACAGCTCCATCGCCGCCCGCGGGTCCCGGCGGGCGGCCGCGATCCGGCCGAGGCCCTCCAGGGCAGAGGACTCGGTGCGCGGGTGGCCCCCGGCGCGGCGGGCGCTCTCGCGGGCCGCGTCGTAGTGGGCCCGCGCCTCCTCCAGGTCCTCGGCGGAGCCGCGGTCGGTCAGGGCGAAGGCCAGCTCGAAGTGCATCCGGGCCAGGAGCAGCCCGTCGGCTGCGGGGTCGCCGGCCGCGGTGTCGCCGGCCGCGGCGACGGCGAGACGGGCGATGCGGATCCACAGGGTGTGGTGGCCCCGGTCGAGGAACAGCCCGTGCACCGCCTCGGCCAGCAGGCACAGCTGCCCGGGCTCCGTCTGCGGGAGCTCGGCGACGGCCAGCAGGTTGTGCCGGTCGGGCTCCAGCGCCGCCAGGGCCTCGGCCTTGTCGGCGAACACACCGGCCGGGGCGCCGGGGCCGGAGAAGAGCGCCCCGAGCCGCCAGCGCCCGGACAGCCGCAGCTCGGCGGCCGCGGCCCGGCGCACGTACCAGTCGACGACGGCCCGCAGCAGCCCGGGCGCCTCCGGGTCGGCGGCCGCGAGGAGCTGCGCGTGGCCGTGCACGACCCCGTTGAGGCGGGAGCGGCCCGGCCCGGACCGCTCCAGCAGCCCGGCCGCGTACAGGGGCCCTCGTACGCCCGGCGCCAGCTCGTCCGGCAGCGCGTCGGCGAACTCGGCCGTGGGATGCGCCCCCAGGAGCCGGAACCCGCGCTGCACATGGGGCTCAAGGCCCTCGTAGGCGAGGTCGAAGACGCGTCGCGGCATGTCGAGCGCCTCCAGGATGTTCTCCCGCGCGATGCGGGCGGCCAGCCCCTCGACCCCGTCGGACACCGGGTCCGCCGCCCGGGCGGCGGCGATCCGCACGACGTACGGCAGCCCGGCGGAGGCCCGTACGACCGCGTCGAGCGACGGGCCGTCGGGACCGGCCGCGTCCCCCAGGACCGTCCGGAACAACTCGGCGCAGGCCTCGGCCCCCAGCTCGGGCACGGCGAGCCGGACCGGCAGCCGCCCGGCCGGATCCTGCTGCTCGATCGCGGAGAGGCGGAACCGGCTGGTGACGGCGACCATGCTGCCGGGATGGCCCGGCTCGAGCCGGCTCACCTGCGCCGCCGAGACGACCCCGTCGAGCACCACCAGACACGCCCGGTCGGCGGTCAGACTCCGAAACCGCGCCGCCAGCGCGTCGGGAGTCGCGGGCAACTCGGCCCGCGGCGTGCCGAGCACCCCGATGAACGACTCCAGCACGGCCGCGTCCTCGACGCCCTCGCCCATGGCGGCGTAGAACACCCCGCCGGGGAAAGCCTCCTTGGGCTGCTGCTGCGCCCAGTGCAGCAGCAGCCCGGTCTTGCCGACCCCGACGGTGCCGTGCAGCACCACCAGCACCGGCGCGCTCTGCCGCTCGCGCCCGGCGAGCACCGCATCGAGCCGCGCCCGGGCCTCGTCCCGATCGACGAACCCGTCGGGCCCGAAGGGCAACATCCGCGGCACAACGGAGCCGAAGCCCCCGACGAGCGGGCCGCCGACATCCCGCCCCATCACCACGGGCCCGTAGAAGGTCCCGCCCGAAATGCTGTTCCGCACATCACCCGATCCCGAGTACGCCTCCACGCCGCGCAGTCTCGCAGCAATTCCCGAACTGGCCCACCCCGATGGCCGATTACCCTCCCTGACCGCGCTCCCACGGCACGACCGCGGGCCGCCGAAACCACCACCACCCGACGGGGGCGGCCACGTCGGACCGGAGTTCGAGCCCTCTCAGGAGCTCACCGGCGCAGTCCTCCTCGGTTGCTTCGGCGAAGCGCCCGTCCAGGGTCTCCAGCGCCCGACCGAGCAGCGCGGCAACATCACGCGGCAGGCGGGGCGCGTCCTCCGCGAGGCAGTCGCGGGCCTCCAGCCGCTCCCGGTACAGAGCGGCGGGGTACCAGCCCGACGGAGCCCACCCGGACTCCATCTGCCGGACAAGCCGCTCCCACACCACCAGCGAGCCCGTCACGGACCTGAGCAGCCCGCTGTCCGACCGCCCGCCCACCGCCGCCACGAATCCCTCGGCCACAGGGGTGGCGGGCCGCTGCTCCCGCACGATCTCCTCGAACCACGTCACCGCCGCCCGCGGCAGCTGCGGCACCGGCGCCTCGACCGCGGTGACGGTGAGCACGGGCGGCTCGTCGTCGGACAGCTCAAGCCGGGCCCGGGCGACGAGCCCCTCCGGCGTCACGGCCCAGTAGGCACTGGGCGGCGCCTCCACGGCGGGATACAGCACCGTGCTCCCCGCAACCTCCGCGAACCGCGCGGCAAACTCCGCCTCAGTCGGCCGCGGTCCGACCACATCCTGAACGTAAATGCTCAACGACCAGGCGAAGTCCCCAAGGACACCCACGAATTCACACGAGACGTCCGCATCCCAGTTCCGCAGCTCGGGATCCCCATCGGCATCGGCAACCTCCACCGCCCCGACATCCACCCCAACCCCCCGCGCAACCGCAACCCCCATCCCCTCAACCCGAAGCCGATCCACAACGAGCAGGTTGTACGTCACGGGGCCATCGCCTCCTGCACTTCCGCGAGCCACCGCCGAAGCCGCCGCGGCGGAAGCACGCAGAGTCCCAGTGCAACAGCGGCCTGCTTGAGGTCCGCATCCGAGGCATGGGCGCCCAAGAGGTCACGGATCTCCTCCGCCGCTCTTCGGCGGTCGCTCTCCGAAGCGCCTGAAAGGTAGTCGGCCAGCGCCTCCTCATGCGACGCGTACTCGCACAGGCAGTCCTGGTGGAAGTACGCCCCCAGCAAATGCGCCAGCTCCGGAAAGCGCTCACGTTCGGTCAGTGCCCTCGCCCCCTACGGCCCAGGATCGCCTCTCCCCTCAAGGCCTGATCCGTGGCGCAAGTATCTCCGCTTACGGATCAGTCACCACCCGCTACACTGGCGGCGGTGGCCGGGCCTGTACCGGTTGCCGGCACGCCTTCGTAGCTCAGGGGATAGAGCACCGCTCTCCTAAAGCGGGTGTCGCAGGTTCGAATCCTGCCGGGGGCACCAGATCAGAGGGGGGTCACATACCGATTTCGGTATGTGACCCCCCTCGGACATCTATGCCTGACATCAACGGCGGCGGTCAGGGGCGGTTGGGCCGTCTCTTGAGCAGCCGGTCCATGTGGCTGATGGCCTCGCGCTGCGTGTCCTGGACGACGTGCGTGTATACGTTCATGGTGACGCTGATCTGGCTGTGTCCGAGGATCTCCATCACGACGCGGGGCGCGACGCCGGCGGCCGTGAGGAGCGTCGCGGTGCCGTGGCGGGCGTCGTGCAACCGGATCACGCGAAGCCCGGCGGCCTGCGCAACCCGGGTGAAGGAGCGGTAGACGTTCCGCGGCTCGACCGGGCGACCACTCCGAGTGACGAAGACATGCCCGGAGTCCTCCCACTCATCCCCCGCCTTGGCCCGGATCTCGGCCTGCCGCATGCGGTGCCAGCGCAGCGGAGCAACGCACAGCCCGGGGAGCGGGACGACCCGGCGCCGGCGACTCTTCGGATCCCCGTCGTAGAGCACCCCGCGTCGGCGCTGGGTCTGGTTGCGGACGTGGAGGACCCTCTTGTCGAGGTCGATGTCCGACCACCGGAGCCCGACGATCTCCCCGCGCCGCAGGCCCATGGCGATGGCGAGGACGAAGGCCGCGTAGAGCGGGTCCCGGCGGGAGGCGGCGAGGAAGTCGAGCGTCTCGTCCAGCGACCACGGGGACAGCTCCCGCGAGGCTGCCCGGGGCGGCTCGACCAGCTTGGCCACGTTGCGCGTGATCAGCTCCTCCCGGCACGCCGCGGAGAGCGCCGAGCGCAGCACCCGGTGGGCCTCCTTCGCCGTGGCGGCCGTGGTCCGCGCCTCCAGCCGCTTGAGGAAGCCGCGGACGTCGGTCACGCCCAGGGATTCGAGCCGCTTCGAGCCAATCATGGGTTCCAGGTAGAGACGGACGTGTGCCTCGTACTTCTCGTACGTGGCGGGGGTCCGCCGGGGCGGCTGGATGTAGTGGTCCAGCCAGTACGGCAGCCACTCGGATAGCTTGGCCGACCGCGTGGGCACGGGCACGCCCTGGTCCACCTTGGCGAGCAGCTCTCGACGCTTGGCGTCGCACTCGGCCCAGGTCTTGCCGTAGGCGAACTTCCGAGCGCGGGTGCCGTCGGGCTGGAGGACGTAGACGGCGGCCTGGTAGCGGCCGTCCTTGCGCTTGGTGATCGTCCCGGCGCCGTTCGGGTTGCGCTTGCGCGGGGTGGCCATCAGGCGGCCTCCTCGATCTCGTGGTCGATGAATTTCCGGACGGCATCGGCGGGGATACGGCGGGCGCGGCCGATGGTGATGGAGACGAGGCGCCGGGAGCGGATGAGGTCGTAGACGGTCGAGCGACCGAGCTTGAGCCGCCCCATGACCTCGGGGACGGTCAGCAGCTCGGGGGTGGCGGTGGTCATGACGCGGCTCCTTCCAGGGCGAGTTGGTCGGACAGGGCTTCGCGGGCGGTCTGGCGGTTGAGCTGGATCCCGCGGGCGATGGTGGCGGCGAGGACGGACTCCCCCGGGCTGTGGCCGTGGCCGGCGTACTGCCAGGAGGCGAGGACGAGCACGGTGTCCGGCTCTACTGCGTCGAGCCCGCGGGCTTCGCGTTCCTGGGCGGCGCGGTAGTCGGCGCGGGTCTGGCGGAGTGCACCGAGGGTGGTGGAGTACTGGCGGGACTTGGTGGAGAAGTGGCCGCGGAAGCCGAGCATGTGGGCCCAGGCGGCGAGGCGGCGGTCCGGGTAGAGCGGGTCCAGGTCGAGGCAGGCCACGATCAGGCGGGCGGCGTGGTCGGGCACGTCGAGAAGGACGAGGGCCTCACGATTGCCGATCCGGCGGTCGAGGGTGCCCGTGTTCTCGGCTGCCTTGGTCGCGTACTTGGCGACGTAGGAGGCGACGGCCTGTTCGGTGATGTCGGAGCCGTCCCCGAAGGCCTTGATGGGGCGGACGTCGAGCTGCATGCCCCACCGGAAGGTGCGGGCGGGCTGGTCGGCGGCAGCCGGGACGGTGACCGAGGTGTAGGAGTGGGCGACCGAGGCGCGGATCGAGCGGTCGAGGAGCTCCGTGGTGGCCCAGGCGGGCGGAGGGCTGGCAGGTCCGTCGGGGCCGTCGATGCGGATCACGGCGTGGAAGTGGATGGCGCCACGTTTTTGGAACTCAGCGACCTTGCCGTAGGAGAGGCGGGCTTCCTCCCTGAGTTCGCGTTGGGTCAGTCCGGCGTAGGCGGCGATCTCACGGCGCAGGCGGGTCGTGAAGCGTTGCCACAGCTGTCCGGCGTGGTTGTTGAAGAGGACGGCGGCGGCGTAGTCGTACGTACTCGGGTCAAGGGCGGTGCCGAGTTCGGGCGCGTCCTCCTGGTGGTGCTTGCCGCAGCGGCATGGACGGCCGGCGGGGCGGTTGTGGACGGGGCCGAAGGACGGGGCGGTGAGCGTGGCGAAGACGCGGGGGTGTTCGCGGACGGTGGCGGGGATGTCGCGGCGGTCGTCTCCGGCAAGGCCGGCACGGATGA
The DNA here is from genome assembly GCF_040636955.1 of Streptomyces sp. NPDC032472. NCBI lineage: Bacteria > Bacillati > Actinomycetota > Actinomycetes > Kitasatosporales > Streptomycetaceae > Streptomyces > Streptomyces sp. NPDC032472. Next base: position 176,551 of record NZ_JBEZVK010000004.1, on the reverse strand, counting down.
GGTGGTAGGTGTCTCCGGCGTAGGTCCACGCACAGGCTGGGCAGCGGGAGGCACGGCGGTTGCCGCAGGCGATCCGGAGGCGGGCGCCGGGTTCGTCGGCGGTCGAGTAGCGGTGCAGGATCTCGCCGGAGGTCTTGTCCTTGGCGACGGTCCAGCCGGTGATGTGGATGGGATCGGAGCAGCCGCCGGTGCGGCGGATCTGGTCTTCCCACCGGGCGTAACCGGGGGCCCCGGCCACCTTCAGCATGTCGCCGAGGAGGCCAGGGTCCAGGTCCGCGGCGGTCGCGGGGTTGGTCACGCGATCACCGCCCGGCGTGCCCGGCGGACGGAGCGGTGGCCGGTGCCGTGGCAAGTCGGGCAGTGGGCGGTGATGGTGCGCAGGGCGCCCGTACGGTCACGGCCGCCGAGGGTGATGTGCACGGCGGAGAAGCCGTCGCAGTCGGGGCAGACCTGGGCGGGCGAGGCAGTGGGCTGGTCCATGATGGTGCTTCCTTCCGGTTCGTTGGATCGGGCAGGAGCGCGGCGCCGGGACGGCGGAGACTTGGCGGTTGAGGCCGTCCCGGGGCCGGTCAACGGCTCTTGAACTCCTGGCGCAGGGCGCGGACGAGGAAGAGCAGCACGACGGCACTGACCGACAGGGCGACCACGGTGACGGCGACGGCCAGGAGCAGCGAGACGGCGACGGAGGCCAAGGCGAGGACTCCGGCGATTCCGCCGGCGGCGAGGGCCAGCGCGGTACCGGGCGAGTTCTGAACGAGGCCGCCGAGGGCGCTGGAGAGCTTGGGGGTTGGAGCCGACGCGGAGCGCTCGGCGGGCGCAGGGGCCGAGCGGATGGTCGCCGGGATATACGTGTCGGGGCTGGGGTACTCGGGCTTGAACATGGGCGTTCTCCTTCCGGGGCGGGTTACTTGTTGATCGCGGTGTCGATGGCGGGGGCGAGGAAGCTGTCCGCGAGGAGGAAGCCGCCGAGGAGGATCACGGCGACGAGCCACCAGGGCGGGCGGATGAGCTTGATGCCGAGGGCGCCGACGACGATCAGAGCGAGCCAGAGCGGGACGTCCATGACGTGTGGCCTTTCGTGTCAGCTGACGCGGCAGCGGTGGGACCGGGCGGCGAGCTGGGCGGCGGTCGAGGAGCTGTAGTCGGAGGACCAGCCGCAGGAGTCGGCGGTGCAGACGGCGGCGTCCTTGGTGCGGCCGTGGCGGTCGCGGTAGGTGCCGATCTGGACGGGGCCGATCTTCATCAGCGAGCGGAAGTTGATCCGGGCGGGCATCGGGTCTCCTCAGGCGAGCTGGGCGGCGATGGCCTCGGCCATCGGGGACGGGACGCCGAGCCGGGCGCGCAGGGTCTCGGTGTCGATGTCCGAGCCGGTACGCGTTCGGTGGTCGGCGGCGATCTTCTGGGCGTGGGCGACGAGGGCGGGCGGCGCAGTGACCGGCGCGGGCAGGGCCGGGACAGGAACCGGCGGAGCCTCGGCTTCGGGGCGTGGCTCCCGCTCGACCACGGGCGGGGGTGCCGGGGCAGACTCTGGATCCGGCTCACCTGGCGAGGTAGGCCGGTGGACCAGGAGCGTGCCGCCGAGGAAGGCGAGGGCGGGCCAACCGGCGACGAGGATCCGGAGCCAGGCCGGGACGTCCCTCAGATCGAGAAGGCCGGCAGTTGCGACGTTCGCGCCGAGCGAGGCCGCGAGGGCGACAGCGAACCAGGACCAAGCCGAGCGCGAGGGCTCCCCGGCGGCCCGCAGGCTGCGCAGGCGGTGCCAGGCGGCGACGAGCAGCAGATCCACGCTGATCGGGTAGGCCCAGGCCTTCCAGCCGCGCTGTCCCGCCGCTTCGGCGAGGTCATGCAGGTGGGCGAAGGAGAGAGCCCCGGCAATGACGGCCTGGACGAGGACGGCGTCCGGTCGGACCAGGCGGGTCATGGTCTTCACCTCCTTGCAGGCATGGGGTGGGTAGGGACCTGGCGCGATGAGGCCGCGCCGACCGGGTAGGACGAGTGATCAGAAGGCAGGCGCCGAGGCGGACTTCGGCTAAACCTTGCCGACGAGGACACGCACGGGGACCGCAGGCCGGAAGCGGTCCAGCTCCGGAATGCTCGGGGTGCGGTGCGCGTGGGCGTTGCAGGTGTCCACGGCCTGGCGGAGCGTGGTGTGCGGGGCCCGGATGCGGGACCAGCCGCCGGAGGAGTCACCGGCCACGGCGGTACCGGGGCGGTCCTTGTCGATCTGGACGGCCGCGAGGACGGCGTCCGGGGAGACGTCCCCGAAGGCCATGTTCGCCGAGGTCTCGTCGTTGACGCGGTGGGCGGTACGGCCGGTGAGCTGGGCGCGGAGCATGGTGATCCCCTTGCCGAGTTCGGAGCCGAAGCGCTGCCCGCAGATCTCCAGATAGATGCCGGCGGCGCGGCCGAGCTGGGAGAGACGAACCAGGTGGGTGACGATCTGGTCCCGCCGGGCCTCCTCCGCCTTGTTGGCGGCGAGGGCCAGTTCTGCGACTTCGTCCACCAGGAGCACGACGGGTACGGGACGCAGGTGCGCGGGCAGATCCCAGATATCGGCGGTGATCTCCGCGTCCGGCAGGCAGACGCTGATGCGCTGCTCGGTCCGGATGAGCTGATAAACGCGGCCCATGTGCTCGACGAGCGCGGCGAGCAACTCGGCCGCGGCATCCGAATGGTCCGCCAGTGCAGTGAACCGCGCGGCCAGCGGGGCGAGTTCCACACCGTTCTTGCAGTCGATGCCGACGAGGGCGACGTTCTGCGGTGCGAGACCGGCGACGAGGGTGCGCTGGTAGACGGACTTCCCCGACTGAGTCGCGCCGACGTTCAGGGCGTGCGGGACCTGTCGGTAGTCCCGGTAGTGCACCTCCCCGTCCTCCCGCAGGGCCACCGGCACCCGGAGCACGTCAGAGGGCAGGACCGCAGGCATGCGCACCCGCTTGAGTACGTCGTATCCGGTCATCCGCAGCTCTACGACGCCGGACCGGATCTCCCGCGAGACGACGTTGTGGAGGGCGAAGGAGTGCCGTAGCCGATCGGAGGAAGCGGAGAAGTCGAACGCGTCCTGACCAGGGCGGAGTTTCAGCCGAAGGACGAGGCCGGTCGCGGTGGGGCGAAGCCGCAGGATGCGCGGCGACCGGGCTTCGGGGACAGGGCGGTTGCTGACCCGGGCGACAGTGAGCCGCCAGCGGGAGGGCGGGACCGTGAGCCCGCACGCATCCATCACCGAGCGATAGCGGATCAGGACGCGGATCGTCGCGAAGGTGACCCCGAAGGTCATCCAGTACCAGGTGGGCCGCAGCCAGCGCAGGAGGGGCGCGAGGGCCAGGACCACCAGCAGCGTGATCCATAAGGCGTTCATGCTCAGCCCGCCTTGGCCAGCGAGGTGACGGCGACGGCGCGGAAGCTGATGCCGTGGCGCTTCTGGCCGTTGAACTCGTTCTCCCAGGGGCGGGCCACCAGGCCGGTGAGCGCGACGGGGGTGCCCATGGCCAGTTCGCCGGAGACGTCGGGCTCCGCCACGGTCACGGAGATGACCTCGGCGTTGCCGTTCATCACGAACAGCACGTCAACAGTCATGAGGTTGCTTCCGGTCTCGTTGTCCTGCGCGACCTGACCGGTCTTCTTGTCGCGCATCTTGAGCTGCGGGGGCAGGGCAACCATGACGGTCGCGCCGCTCGTGTCGACGGGAATCTGACGCACAGATCACTCCTCTATAGAGGTCGGACTCCGCCACTCATGTATATGAGTGACATGAAGAAGAGTGCCCGACTCCTATACATGAGTCAACCCGCTACGAAGAGAAACTCGTAGCGGGCTGCGGGGAGTTGAGCGGGCGTCAGTCGCGCGCGGGGATCCTGTACTCGAAAACGAACTGGTCAGCGGCCATGAGGGTGTCGCAGACCTCGACCACACGACCTTCCTCGGTGACGGCGTCACGAAGGAGGTGAACCACCGGCGCGCCGGGACTCAGCGACAGCTCGGACGCCTCAGCCTTGGCCGCCGGCCGGGCCTGGAGCGTCTCCACGAACTCGGCGAAGACGTGGCCGTGGTCCTCCAGCCGCGCATAGATGCCACCGGGACCGGGGTTCTCGGCGAACAGCTCGGGGATGTCCTTCACCACGTCCCACGGCAGGTACGAAGTAGCCGTCTCCACGGGTGTCCCGTTCCGGAAGTACAGCCGCCGCCGGGCCAGTACCTGAGTCCCCGCGGTGACACCGAGCCGCTCCGCGACCTCCTCCGGAGCTTCCATGGGCCCGATGAACAGCACGCTCACCTTGGCCTCTGCCCCGGACTGAGCCGACTCGGCGAGGTACGCCGCCCTACCCTCCTGCCGATGCGTACGCCGGAAGCGGTCCGAGGACCGGTGCCGCACGGGCGGCCGGGCCTTCACCATCGACCCCTTGCCGTGCCGAGTCTCCACGAGCCCACTGGCCCGAACCTCCACCATGGCCTTCCGGATCGTCCCGCCGGAGACGCCGTAGCGGTCCACGAGCTCGGACTCACTCGGCACCATGTCGCCGGCGCCCAGCACCCCGGCCCGGATCTGCTGCACGATGTCATCGGCGATCTGCACGTACCTCGGTACGGCGCGGCCACCTCCCGCTGCGGTTCCCATAGTCCTTCTCTTCCTCCTATGCTCCTGTACATGAGTACGGGTTCCCCGCAGGCCAAGTCAACGCCACTGCACTCCGTGTCCGTAGCCGGGGCAGTGATCCGCGAGGACGGCCGACTCCTGGCGATCCGCCGAGCGGACAACGGAACTTGGGAGCTCCCGGGCGGAGTCCTCGAACTCACCGAGCCCCCGGAGGCCGGCGTCCGCCGCGAGGTCCTGGAGGAAACGGGCATCGAGGTCGACGTCGCCGAGCTCACCGGGGTCTACAAGAACACCACCCGAGGCATCGTCGCCCTGGTCTTCCGCTGCAAGCCGACCGGCGGGACCGAGCGCACGTCGGAGGAATCGACCGCGGTCGCCTGGCTCACCCCGGAGGAGATCTCAGCCCAGATGTCCGAGGTCTACGCGATCCGCCTCTTGGACGCCTTGGACAACGCGGGCCCCCACGTCCGCAGCCACGACGGCCGACAGCTCGCCGCGAGCACAAGGTGAAGGAATCCGCTGTGTCGGGTGACGTTGCCCTGAGCTTCGATCGCCTACCTGAGACGTTCTCCTACGATGACCTCAAGTTGACCATCGACTCGTTTGAGCACATATGCGATTCGTCGTACCTAACGATTGACCTCTACCCGACTGACACAGATGACTTGGGTGGCGCGCTCGCGCGCTTGCTGGAGCAGTGGAGCACTCAGGTCGATGGGCTCCGTGGTGTGGGTGGCACCGTCTACCTGCCGTACGACTTCTCAGACCAATGCACGGCATGGCTACGAGTGTCTTCTGCGGACGGACATGCCGCCGAGATTCAAGCCGGCTGGAGCGCCATCCCCGGATGGGGAGTCAACCCCTTCAACTACATTCCCGAGGGTCGTGAGGTATCGGACTTCAGACCACTCCCTGAGGCTCGGATCACCTGCCTACTGGGCGACCTGGCGGCCCGCATCGATGCCAACCGCATCGCCCTGGCATCCACGGGCAACTAGCGCGGTAAGACTTTCCCTACTTCATCAAGGGCGCTTCCGCCGCGCACGGCGCGGCGTCGCGCGCCCGTCGCCCCGGGCCTGCGCTCCTGTCTCCGCCCCGCTCCAGCCCGGACCGCCGGCCGCGCGCCACTGTGGCAAGGGCTTGATGGGATGAACCCGGACTGATCGGTCGGCTGACGGTCAGGACAGATGCCTCCGGCGGGGGCGCTCAGACTCCGGGATGACCGGGGCCAGTCGTGCGGCTGCCGGTCGGTTCGTGGTACGGGTGGGGAGCTGTCATCCCGTCTGCCATCGACCCAGGCAAGCCGAGCAGACACGGGTCCTGGCGTCCAGGTCGTACGTCCAGCAGGGCGCTCCACCTGGACGCCAGGACCCGCGCCCGCTCCACGTACGTGTGGGTCGATGGCAGACGGGATGACAGCAGGACTCGCTGTAGCTACGGCAGCTGAATCCGCTAACTGTGAACGAAGAGTGGGGGGGCCTGTGACGGGCGACCGGATATGCGCCTTCGAAGGGTGCGAAAAGAGAATACTGAGCAGAGGGTACTGCAGCGGGCATTACCAGCAGCTCACGAAGGGCCGTGAACTCAAGCCACTCCGCCGTTCATACGAACCCATTTGCAGCGTTACAGGTTGCACCAAGCCTCACGCATCAAGGGGATTCTGTTCAACGCATTATGCGGCGGCAGTGCGCGACGATCGCCGCAAGAGAGTTGCCGCTGGCGCGGTTCAGGACGGAGACATATGCCGCGCAAACTGCTGTGTGCGCGTTGCCGACGTGGCCGGATATTGTTCATCTCACTACAACCAACTACGGAAGCACGGATCTACTGACAGGCCAATCGGAGAGTACCGCAGCAGTAAACGCAAGACGAACGAATCCGGCGAAAGATACTGCTCTTCATGCTCCCTGTGGCTACATGTTGACGAATTCCCGACTCGCAACGGGAATCGAGAGCTACGATCCGCGTACTGCCGTATGTGCCATACCCTCCGCCGACATAACATAACTCGAGCCGATTACAACAGAATACTGAGTTGCCAGGATTTCAAGTGCGCTGTGTGCGGAGCGCAAACAAGCGACTCTCTTGGTCGGTCCTTTCACGTGGATCACGATCACTCCTGTTGCAACCAGCCGGTCGGATCCTGCGGACGGTGCATCCGAGGATTGCTCTGCAGCTCATGCAACAAAGCTGCGGGAATGCTTGGCGACTCGGCCGAGCGGGCACTAGCCCTCTCTAATTACCTCCGCCGCACCCCTATACCCGTTGCCAGTGTCAGGAACGTTCAATCCTCTGATACTCCCTAACAGCAAGCGCCCTCCCAGGCCGGCAACGGACCCTCGGAGGGCGCTCGGTGCGGCCGACGCTGATGACGGCCGGCTACTCAACCGCAGCTCAGCAGGGCGCAGCTTCACCCATGCGACCATTAGCAGGCTGATGGCGTGGGTCTGGGACTAACACGGTTCGAGTATGCACCAACTACCAGTTACGCGAAGCTGAGCGACAGGGGTGCTCCTTCAGCAAGCTTGCCGGCGCGCTGAAGCATGATCAGATCTCCTACTGTCGCATCGCGCCCCAGCCCAAGCTCCTCAACCGGAATCACCCCAGGGAAGGGAGCCGCAGAAATCGGAGTGATGTGAAGCTCACCAGGCGCCGTGGCCACAGCCAAAGCACCTGAGAATTCATCGACCCCAAGCAAATCCACTATCTTGGTCAACGGGTCCAGAAGTACTGCGCAAACGACCTTGATTCGATGCGAGTCACGCCTGGGCAGGCCCTTAATCCCATCGAGGAACGTGGGGTCTTTGACCGCCTCGCCGATAAGGTGCATGACCGCCATGCGATCAGCGGCACGTTCGTCCTGCTCTGCCACTACCTCCAAGGAGGGACGTCCATCCTTGGAGGCTTTCAGAGTCTGGGAGATGATCAGGTCGATCATGAGTGCTTCGTCACGGTTGGGGCGGCGAACTCCATCCCCGAGCCCTTGCCTCTCCAGCCACTCATTAACCTCTGCCCAGCGCCAAACCTGAGATCGCCCCACGACCCCCTCTGACGGCGGGAAAGGGTCGCCGTCTCCACGGATTCCAGCAACCCATTGCGCCACGTTCTGGCGAGTACGATTTACCCGCGTGGCAATGTCAGAAACGCCAACGAGATCGGCATCAAGCCTCAGAATAGAAACCTGAGGCAATGCGCTCTTCAGGCCATTAATCACAGAGTGGGCGGCAACCACAGGGTTGTCACCCTCGCCCGTAATGACTAGCACTTCCCTTTCCGACTGCGCGAAAAGAAGTGCATCAAAATTCTCATACAGCGCGTGTAGCGCAAGCTCATCGTCTACCGAGATGCCGTCGACGATAAAGTTAAACTCGAATTCCATCGCCGTCGCTCCCTCCACACTCGGCCCCCAGGCTGCCAGTCTCAGGCCCCGACACCCACTTGTCAATTGACAACAGGACGGATGGTGCGCCGCGGGTCCCCGGGAGGCAACGGACACCGACCGGCTGCCTGCTTGATCCGTCGCGCAGCGTTACTGGGGTTCTTGGGGGTCCCCGGGACCGGGATCGTGAGGCACGTTTCCTCGCAGGGACAGTGGAGCACCCCCCAGTGGCCGCCGGCGGTGAGCGTCCAACCTGCCGCCACTAGCTCCTTCAGGACGTCGCGGAGGTCCTTCTTGGTGTGAGAAGACGGATCAAGCGCATGTCCACCCATAGCGTGAACCCCCCTACTTGGGCCGCACGAATCGCACGATCATACCTATGTGCCGGAGTGGGATGGGTGCGGCCACTGGCTCACGCGGGAGTCTCGTTGCTCAGTCTGAGCCGAGCCTGCGACCAGACCCGGCCTATTTGCGGACAGGTAGCTCATGATGGTGTGCCAAGCCGTGGGCGACCTGCACCGATGCTCCAGGCAAGCGCGGCCTCCGCCGTGTGCACACGCTTCTACCAGCCTGCCGCAAGGTGGAGCCGGGATAGAGTGCTCAGCATGTCTGGTGGTCCCCCTGCGTGCCCCCAGTGCGGGCAGTCGATGACGAGTCGGGGCTTTGCCCTGTTCCTGCGGGAGGACGACGGTCTGCGGACTTGTGGGGCGCTTTGGCGGTGCCCGAGGAAGCTGGTGCGGTGGCACTGGGCGGATCGGCCGGACAAGCCCATGGAGCTCTGCCCAACTCCGCAGCTGTTCGGCGGGTGACTGTGCCGGCGGTCGGGCGGCGTGTCCTTCGCGTGCCCGGTTGGGGGGCGTTGCGCGGGGAGTGGCGGGAAACGGCGGCAGAGCGGTCGGGGAGCTGCAGGTCAGGGAGTTGGCTGGTCAGGGGGTAGGCGCGTGCGCGTCTTCCAAACTAGTGCTCGGGCAGTTGCGGCTGGTTCTCGCCCTATCTGCATGCGGTCATCAGCCCCACTCTGGGCGTCAGGAAGTATCGCGATCGTAGGGGGTCGGGAATGGCCAAGCGACGACGGCCGCAGCCCAGGGACAACCGAGGGCGGTTCACGACGACCGGCGTCCCACTCTGGCTGGGTGTCCTAGTGGTGGTCGTGCTGGTGTACTCGTTCCTCCGCTAGCGGGCTGTGCGCCGAGGCAGCCCATGCAAGGTACCCCTGCAAGCTGCGGCCTATTCGTGGACTGACCGGGCAGCCGACGCTACCCCGAGACCCCTGACCTGCTGAAACGCGTGAGACGCACGGGCCCTCCGGAGCCGTGTGCGGGTAGACGGCGCCTCCAAGCAGCGAAGCCCCACGTTCTGTTTGGGGCTTCGCTGCCGTTGGTCTGCGGTGTTGCCGTTAAGCCACTGGAGATGCGTCGTCGTGTCGGGCGTGAGGGGCCTGCGTTGGTATCGGTAGGCGGTGGCCGCGGCTGGTTGCTACGCGGACCGCGTCTTTGAGGGCTCCGATCAGATCCGTTGCCAGCTGGTGGAGTTCCTCCGTGCCTGCTTCGTTGTCAGCCAGTACTTCGAGCGCGTGGTCCAGGAGCTCGACCGCCAGGCCGAGCTGTGCCGCTTCGGTGTTGTCGGCCAAGCGGGACAGGTAGCCGCCGTTGTCGTCGGTGCTCAGGAAGCAGGGCTTGCCGTCGGGGCCCGTCCAGGGGAGGAGCCGCAGCTCGCTGTAGGTTGTCATCCCTTCGTGCTCCTTGCTTCGCTCGTGTGGTGGGTGGTGAAGACGGCGTCAGCGCGGTCGCTGGGGAGGGCCAGGAGCGTCGCCTCGACCACGCGTCCCGCGATGTCCGTCGCCACGCGGGTGATCGAGAGAACAGCCAGGGTCGAGCTGATGCGAAGCACCTTCGCTTCGTCCGGCGTTGGGAGGCGGGCGCTGACCTTCTCTTGGACTTCGGCCAGCAGAGGGCGAAGGGTCGCCTGCTGCGCCACTATCCCTTCGGGTAAGGAAGACCCGCCAAGTGTGTCGGCCGGCACCGGGTCTCGGGGGACGTAGATGCGGGCCAAGCTGTGGGGCGACTTGTCCTCGTAGGTGACACAGAGGAACTCGGTCAACGGGCTGTGTGGCGACACCTTGAGTAGGGCAGCCAGGTAGCCCTGCGCTCGGAGGTGTGTGGTGTGCACGCTGACTTGGTGGGCCTCGTTGATTACGCCCGGTGTGGCGCCTCCGCCGAGGTACGTGACTCTGGGGAGGTGGTGGCGGACGAAGTTGCCGCTGCCGTGGATCTTCTCGACCAGCCCTTCGCTCTGGAGGAGGGCGAGGGCATTTCGGAGCGTCGGGGTGCTGACCTTGTAGTGGGCGGCGAGTTGCGCCTCAGAGGGGAGGCGTTCGCCGGCCTTCAAGCGGCCCGCTGAGATCTCCTTGCGGAGGTCGTCGGCGATGGCTTGGCGTCGGGAAGGCACGGGCTGGATCACCACTTCCTCATCATCCGGAGGGCGACGAGCCGGGTCCGGGCCTGCATAGTGAGCAGCTCACCCGACTCGAAGACGAGTCGTTTGGCTCCGGCAGGCAGTTGGATGAGGTCAGCCACACGGCATGGCTGTCCGCCTAACTGGATGACGTCCCCGCGTTGCACGCTGATCGAGGTGATCTCGACGTTGATGGCGAGCGCACCACTCGGTGCCCATCCCCTCACCGGGCCACCTGCCGCGGCTTGTACGGATCAGCCGCCGTGTGGCACGAGCAGTCGCATGCCTCGTAGATCACGGGAACATCGACCGGTCCCGTGGCGGGGGACGACTGCGCGCACTCTCGATGTGTGCCGATCGAGCACGAGACGGACCGGAAGGGGCCTGCCCCCGCGTAGGTCGCGCGGGGCTGCTGGTGGGGAGGCATCAGAGGACCCCCTCCCGGCCGGGCCAGGTGAAGGCCGAACGGCGGCGTGGTCCGCGCTTCGGTAGGGGGCGCCCACTGGTGCGGGCGGTCGTGGGGACCATACGGTTGAACACGCTGATCAGCTCCTATCGCTGATGGCCAGGTCCCCGGACATCGCCCGTCGCGGGGACCGCTTTGCGTACGGCGGCCCAGAGGGTGCGGCCGGTCAAGCTGCTGGCGAGGAGCCCGAATCGATCGGCCTCCGCCACCACTTCCAGGACCTCCCGCCACGAATCGGCGGGCAGTACTTCCGGCACCTCCGCTTCGATCGACGTGTACGTGGCGTGCCGCTCCACACGTGTGGTCAGTCCGAGGGCGGACAGCTGGGCGGCGATGTCCTCGGCCCTTGCTTCCGAAGCGGGCACAGGAGGGCCTCCGTCGCCAATTGATCACGTTGAGTGAAGCTAGTTAACTAGATTAGAGCTAGTGGACTAGATTTTCCACATGCCTGAGCAGCCGCCTTATCTCCGCATCGCCGACGTACTGCGGCAGCGGATCGCGGAGCACGAGTGGACCCCCGGTGATCGGCTCCCCTCGCGTGCCCAGATCGCCGAGGAGTGCGGTGTCGGGGAGAATGTGGTCCGGCGTGCGCAGGAGTTGTTGATCTCCCAGGGCGTGCTGGAGGGCCGTGCAGGTTCGGGTACGTACGTCGCGGAGCCCCGGCAGCGCGTGCGTGTGGTCCGTTCCTCGGCCCGGGAGCAACGCGGCGGATCTCCGTTCCGTGCCGATATGCAGGTCCTGGGCAAACAGGGCAACTGGGAGAGCCGCACCGAGGCCAAGGTCCCCGCGTCGGCCGAGATCGCAGCACGCCTTGGGATCGTCGAGGGCGATCTGTGTGTCCGCACGGTCTATGAATTCCTGGCCGACGGTCGGCCGGTGCAGTTGTCGACGAGTTGGGAGCCGTACCAGCTCACCGCCGGCACCCTCGTTGTGCTGCCTGAGGGTGGACCCCACGCCGGGGCGGGCGTCGTGAACCGGATGGCCGAGATCGGCATCACGGTCAGCCACGCCGTCGAACAGCCGGAGCCGCGGCAGGCGACGGCCGAGGAGGCGTCGCTCCTGGGGATCCAGAAGGCGGCCCTGGTGACCCATATCCGACGGACCTACTACAGCGATCAGGGTCAGCCCGTGGAGACGGCGGACATCGTCATCCCCGTCGCGCTGTGCGAGATCGTCTACGAGGTCCCGATCAGCCGCTAGCCCGGCGTGGGAGATAGCCCCTCGGAGGAGCGTTCAGCCGGTGGCCTACGCTCCTGGCCATGCGTAACGAGAGGCACGACGAGCCGCTGTCGGACGAGGAGTTGGAGCTCTTCCTCCAGTACCTGCACCGATACGCCATCCACGATGTCGATCAGTGGCAGAACCTGCGGGTGGGCTCCGAGGAGTTTCCCGTCTACGTGACGCTCAGCAGGAAGCCCCCGCCGGGAGCCGAGCCGTCCGCCTATGCCCGGCCGTAAGGCAGGGATCCGGTGCCGGGGCCGTTCCGCTGACATCCAGCGCTGACATCAACGGGCACGGACAGGCGCAGCAGCAGGCGGTTACTGGTAGCCCGGTTGGGCGCCCGTCCGGGACCGCCCACAGGGTGTGGATCGAACTCCTAAAGCGGGTGTCGCAGGTTCGAATCCTGCCGGGGGCACCAGAAGAGACGGCCCGGAGCACTCACGCTCCGGGCCGTTTTGGCATGCAGGGCGGCAGCACCAACGCCTGCCCCGGCCACGCGCCCACCGCCGGGCACTGCGACCGCTACCCCCGGCCGCCATGCCGTACGCAAGGAGCCGCGGATTAGCCCCCCAGCCCCTGACTCGAGACGGCAGGTCACCCCCGCGGATGCGGGGAGCAGTCTTCGAATCGGCGCTGGCCGTCTCGAATCCGGGGGTCATCCCCGCGTGTGCGGGGAGCAGGAAGAGCGCGCAGACGGACTTCCCGTCCCGTACGGGTTCATCCCCGCGTGTGCGGGGAGCAGGCTGGAGGGTTGCACGTAGAGGTGCGCCAGGAGGGGTCATCCCCGCGTGTGCGGGGAGCAGCATCGACCACCCTCAACCGGGCGTCGCGGAGGGGGTCATCCCCGCGTGTGCGGGGAGCAGGTCGTGAGCGACTACCCCGAGATCGCCGCCCGGGGGTCATCCCCGCGTGTGCGGGGAGCAGGACCGATGGCACAAGGCCCGCACCCGCCGGCGGGGGTCATCCCCGCGTGTGCGGGGAGCAGAACGCCGCCCTGAACGCGGCGGCGACGGCCTGGGGGTCATCCCCGCGTGTGCGGGGAGCAGTGTAGTGAGCTGGAATCCACACACGGTGGTGAGGGGTCATCCCCGCGTGTGCGGGGAGCAGGCTTTCTGGCCTGGGACTCTACCCGGGCCGCCGAGCCTTCTGCTTCGCTTTCAGCGAATCCGACAAGAGGCGCAGCCGCGACAAAACGCCCCACGTGCGCGAACGGCCACAACTGGCCGGCGTCGGCTTTGGGCGGGCGGGGCCCGTGGAGGGCCCCGGCCCGTGGGGGTGTGCGGGAGCCCTTCCGGCCGGCGGGGGCGGAAGGGCTGCGGTTGTGGTCGACGGGGGTCAGCTCAGGCCCTTGGTGCGCTCGCCGATGCGGTCGCCCACCGGCGCACCGGCCCGCTTGAGGGCCGCCTTGGTGTGCAGCCCGCCCTTGACCTTGCTCCGCACCGGGCCGTCGAAGCCGTGCCCCTTCGGCTGCGGGGCGTGCCCCGGCTCGGGCGTGCGGAGATCAACCTTCTGCTCTTTGCTCATCCCGTCGTCAACTCCTCGGGAAGCACCCAATCGGACTATTTGGGATCCTATGCAGATATGGGAAGGGGCGCACCCGGGCGCCGGGCGGCGCACCCATCCGTCACGGTCGCGGCGCCGCGTGGACCAGGTCCTCCGGGCAGGGTGTTCCCCGGGGCAGCTGGTACTTCGCCGCGACTCGGTACTGCCCCGGCGCCGGGGCCAGCAGCTCCGTCCACACGTCCCCGGCGGCGTCGGGGGCCGCCTTGAACAGGCACCCGGCCGTGTTGGCGTACTCCCTCGGGCGCGCACCCGCGCCCGCGCCCCCGCCGCCACCGCGGGCCCGCGAGGCGAAGGTCTCCTGCGGCGGCGGCACCGCCCTGCCCGCGGTGTCCACCAGCCCCAGCCACGGCGAGTGCGGGATCCGCACCAGCACCCGCCCGGCCGCCTGCACGTCGATGACCAGCTGGTCCGCACCGGCGCGGACCACGGTGGCCGGCCCCGCCACCAGGTCCGTGGGCCGGTCGACCTTGAACAGCTGCCAGTTCTCGTCCCCCCACACCGGCTGCAGGTACGGCAGCCCCGCGCGCACCAGCTTCGCCTCGGCCTCACCCCCCGAGTCGGGTTTGTCGGCGGGCAGCACCACGTAGTGCACGGCCCAGCGCTCCAGCCAGGCCCGGTAGCTCTCGGCGTCGAGGGTGTCGTCGTAGAAGAGCGGGTTGCGCTCCAGGTCGGCCTGGCGGTTCCAGCCGCGGGCGAGGTTCACGTACGCGGGGAAGGCCGAGGACTCGCGGTGGCTGCTGGCGGGGACCACCTCGACGCGGCCGCGCTCGGCGCCCGCCTTGCGCAGCTGGTCCACCAGGGGGGCCAGCTCCCGGTTCCAGGCTGCCACCGGGGTGGTGCGGACGATGTCCGTGATGCTGTTGGTGGTGATCCACACGGTCAGCCCGGCGAACGCGGCGATCACCGCGCGGCGGCGCCGCGAGCCCGGCGCGGCGTACGGCACCGCCGCCAGCAGGACCGCGCCGCCGAACAGCATGACCATCCGGGTGACGTTCGAGCCGACCTGGGAGTCGATGGCCCAGGTCAGGAACACACCGAGGACGTAGACGGCCGCGGCGATCCGGACCGTCTTCCACCGCTTCGGCACGAGCAGGGCGATGGCCAGCCCGAACACGAACGGCAGCCACGCCGAGCCCAGCTTCATCGGCTGCGTCCCGGAGAACGGGAACAGCCAGGCCGACAGCCCGACCACCGCCACCGGTGCCAGCCCCAGCGCGTACGCCCCCGGCCGCCGCCGGCTCAGGAACAGCGCGGCCGCGACCACCCCGAGGAACAGCCCGGCGACCGGGCTGGCGGCGGTGGCGAGCCCGGCGAGCGGGGCCGCCACCGCGGCCTTGGCCCAGCGGCGGACGGCCCACTTGCGGGGCCAGCAGAAGACGGCGGCGACCGCGCCGAGGGCGAACATCGCGCCGAGCCCGAAGGTGACCCGCCCGGACATCGCGTTGCAGAAGAGCCCGTACACCCCGGCGAGGGCGGGCCACAGCGGCCGGCGGACGGCGCCGCGGCAGCGGGTCAGGATCAGGGCGAGCAGCCCCGCGGAGACGGTGCCGGCGGCCATCATGGTCGTCCGGACGCCGATCATGTACATCACGTACGGCGAGACCACGCTGTACGAGACGGGGTGCATGCCTCCGTACCAGGCGAGGTTGTACGCCGAGTCCGGATGCCGGCCGACGAACTCGGCCCAGGCGTCCTGCGCGGCCAGGTCGCCGCCGCTGTTGGCGAAGGTGAAGAACCAGACGACGTGCAGCACCGCGGCGACGGCGGTCGCGACGGCCACCGGATGCCGCTCGGCCCACCCCAGGACCCCGGGCGCGGAGCCGCTCGCGGCGGCTCCCCCGGGCGCGGCGGACCCGCCGGCGGCGGCCGCGGCGGGCCCCCGGCTGTGCTGCTGTTCAGCGGTGGTCACTGCTCACTGCCCTACTCCCCCACCCGGTTCGAACACCTGCGTCCCCGTTCCGGGTCCTAGACGCGCTCCGGCGCCCCGGGGTTGCCCGGGGCGCCGGTATCACGCGGTCACGGTCACCGGTGGCGGCCGTCAGCCGACACGGGTCAGTTTGGCGCCGAGGCCCGGCGCGGCGAGGTCGCTCTTCAGCGCCACCGGCACCTTCACCTGGCTGGCCCCCTCGCCGACGGTCAGCACGCCGACCTCGGTGCCCGCCTTGGCGGTCTGCGGGAGCTTGGCCTCGCCGTTGCCGAGCTTGAGTGCGACGCTGAGCGACGGCCAGCCGACCGCCTCCACGTCGGCCGTGGCGACGACCGGGGTGTGGCCGCCGAGGCCGTCGTCCACGTACCCGACGGTGTCGCCCTTCTTCACGACGGTCGCGTTGACCAGCGACTTCTGCGTGGCCAGCATCAGCGCCTTGCTGGCCGCGATGGCGGTGTCGAGGATCGGGGTGCCGTGCTGGCCGAGGACCGCGCCGACGATCAGCTGGTTGGTCTTGCCGACCTTCTTCTCCGCGGCGAAGAGCAGGTTGCCGCCGGCCTTGGTGGTGGAGCCGGTCTTGATGCCGAGGGCGCCGTTGCCGGGGATGAGGTGGTTCCAGTTCGGCCAGGACCTGCCGTAGGGGTCGACCCAGCTCACCAGCTTGGTGATCGCGATCAGCTCGGGCATCTCCACGACCTTCAGGCCCAGCTTGACCTGGTCCTCGGCGGTGCTGACCGTCGTCGCGTCCAGACCCGAGGGGTCGGTGTACGTGGTGTTGGTCATGCCGAGTTCCTTGGCGGTGTCGTTCATCTTCTTGACGAACGCTTCCTGGTCGCCGCCGGTGTCCCAGCGGGCGAGCAGCCGCGCGACGTTGTTCGCCGACGGGATCATGATCGCGGCGAGGGCGTCGTACTCGGTGATCTTGTCGCCCTCCTTCAGCGTGTTGACCGTCGACTCGCCCTCGGAGTCCTTCTTGCCGTCATCGACCGCCGCCTTGTCGATGTCGATCATCGGACCCTTCTCACCCTTCTTCATGGGGTGGTTCTTCAGAATCACGTACGCCGTCATCGTCTTGGCGACGCTGCCGATCGCGATCGGCTTCTGCTCGCCGAAGGTGCCGACGGTCCCGAGGCCGGACGCCGCCATGTACGCCTGGCCCTCCTTGGGCCAGGGCAGGGTCGGGGCGGCGCCGTCGAAGGTGTACGTGCTCTTCGCGGTCATCTTCAGCGTCGGCTCGGGCAGCGGGCGCACCAGCTGCACGACGGCCAGGATGATCAGCAGTAGGACGACGAGCGGGGCGTAGATCTTGAACCGGCGGACGACGGTCCGCATCGGGGTCGGCGGCGGGGGCGGGTTGTTCGTGAGGTCCGCCAGCATGTCGAGCGGCGGCTTGGGCGGCAGCGGCTGCTGCGTGGTCCGCTCGGACGGGTCCAGCCCGGCCGAGGGGGCCGGCTTCGGCGCCGTCGCCGTCGCCGGGCGCGCGGCTCCGGCGGCGGGCTTCGCGGGCCCGCCGTCCGCACGCAGCGGCACGAAGGTGCTGGCCTTCTCGCCGCCGACCGACTTCGGCGGCACGGGCCGGGACGCGACGGGCTTGTCCCCACCCGCCGCCTTCCCGCCCTTGCCGTCACCGGCCGGCCCTGCGGCAGCCTTGTCCGCGCCTGCGGCGGCCCCCGGCTTCGGGGCGCGGAAGACGGCGGTGCGCTCGCTGTCGTCCGCGTCGCCGTCGGCGGCCGGCTTGGCCGGGCCCGACGGCTTCTTCGGCTGGAAGACGGAAGCCGAGCCGCTGCCCGCGGCACCCCCCGCGGCCTTGTCCGTGCCCGCGGCGGACCGGGGGTCCGCAGCGCGGCCGCTGTCGGCCGACTCGACGTCGCCGCCGGACCGCCCGGCGGCCGGCTTCACGGCGCCCGGCTTCGGGGCGCGGAAGACGGCGGTGCGCTCGCTGTCGTCCGCGTCACCGTCGGCGGCCGGCTTGGCCGGGCCCGACGGCTTCTTCGGCTGGAAAACGGAAGCCGAGCCGCTGCCCGCGGCACCCCCCGCGGCCTTGTCCGTGCCCGCGGCGGACCGGGGGTCCGCAGCGCGGCCGCTGTCGGCCGACTTGACGTCGCCGCCGGACCGCCCGGTAGCACCGCCCGGGCCCGAAGCGGAAGCGGACGGCTTGTCCGTCCCCGTGGCGCCCGGCTTCACGGCACGGAAGACCGCGGTGCGCTCGCTGTCGGCCGCGTCGCCGTCGCCGGCCGGCTTGGCCGGAGCGGAAGCGGAAGCCGACGCCTTCTTCGGCTGGAACAGGGACCCGCGCTCACTGCCGGCGGACTCGACGTCACCCGACGGCTCGGCGGCAGAAGCGGAAGCCGAGGTCTGCTTCGGCTGGAAGAGCGAGCCGCGGCCGCTGTCGGCGGAGTCGACGTCGGCCGACCGCTCGGCGGCCTTGTCCGCCGAAGCGGAAGCGGACGGCTTGTCCTCGCCCGCCGCGGGGCGGCCGCTGTCGTCGGAGTCGGCCTCGGCCGGCTTGGTGTCCCGGGACACGGCGGAAGGGGCGTCGATGCGCGGGGCGCGGAAGACGGCGGTGCGCTCGGGGTCCGCGGTCGACTTGGCGGCGGCCGAAGCGGAAGCAGAAGCGGAGTCGAACTTCGGCGCCCGGAAGACGGCGGTGCGCTCGCTGTCGGCGGGGTCGGAGCCCACTGCGGCCTTGTCGTCCTCCGGGTCGGAGTCGAACTTCGGCTCGCGGAAGACGGCCGCCCGGGCGGGCGCCGAACCCGGTTCGGAGTCCACTCGACCGGAGGACGGGGAAGCCTTCGGGTCCGCGGCAGAACCGGCGGAACCGCCGGAGCCGGACTCGGCGTCATCCCCCGCGTCCACACCCGCGTCCCCATCCGAGTCCGCATCCGCATCCGCGGTGGCGGTGCGCGCCGACGACGCCGACGACGCCGACGACGAGGTCGGCTTCACCGCATCACGGCCAGCCTCCCCACCCGAGTCACCCGGGTCACCCGAGTCACCCCTGTCATCCGACTTGTCATCCGAGCGATCCACGGACTCGGGATCCCGCGGCCGGAAAACCGACAACCGCGGGTCGCGCTCCGCAGCGGACTTCGCCGCCCCCGGCACTTCTTCATCAACCGACTTGTCGGGGGACTCGCCCGCCACCGGTTCCTCCTCGATCTCCACCACGTCCGGCTGTCCGAATGTCTAACAGTGTCCCGTCTCGGGAGCATCGCCCTCGCGCTAGACGAGAACGACATAGTTGCCGGTTCCCCCACAAAGCGAACAGGCACTCTCGACAGATGAATGTGAGAGGCGTCACCCTGTCACTCATCCACGCGGGGAGGCATGGATGGGCAGGAGCCGCAGAACAATTCCGGAGGAGCTTCTGCTGCTCGCTTTGGACCCGGCCACGGGTACCACGGCGCAGCCGCAGTCGCTCGACCTCGGCCTGGCCGGGGCACAGCTAGTGGAGCTGGCTCTGGCAGGACGGATAGCCCCTGACGGGGATCGTATCGCCGTGGTGATGCCACGGCCGACAGGAGATCCGACTCTGGACTCCGCACTGGAACTGCTGCGCAGGCGCGGCAGCCCGGTACGGGCCGTCCACTGGATCGGCGGACCCCGGCTGGGGCTCCGCCAGGTGTACCTCGCCCACCTGGAGCGCTGCGGCATGGTCCATGCCGTCGCGGGTCAGATGTGCGGAGTGCTGCCGACGACGCGCTACCAGGCGACGGACACGGCGATCAGCCGTGAGATCCGCGCCCGGCTCGACAGCGCGATCCGCACCGGCGTCCCGCCGGACCCGCGGACCGCGGCGCTCGCCGCGCTGGCCCATGCGGTCGGCCTCGGCAAGCACCTGTACCCGGGCAACGAGGGGCGGTCGTCCAGGTCCCGGCTGCGGGACCTGATCCGGCACGACCCGATGGGCGGCCTCGTGGCGCATGCCGTGATGGACGTCCAGAACGGCGTGGCCGCACAGCCGCGCCGGGAGCGTGCAGCAACACCGCCCGCCGCGCGTGCCACGGCGAACGGGGTTCCGATGCAGGCACGCCGCACGGGAGCGATGGCGCGCGCCGCCGCGCACTGAGCCGGGAGGCACGAGCGCCCGGCGCCGCACAGGCGCCACACCCGCACCACCAGGCACCACCAGCCGCACCAGCACCACTCGGCACCACCACGCACCGCCCGGCACCACACCGCACCATGCACAAACGCACCGCGGCACCACCGAGAACCACGCGCAGATCCACAGCTCCACCGAAACGCCATCGCCGCAACCGGAGTCGTTTCCGACCCGGTTCGGGAGCCGCCAGCGCGCGGGGTGGCGAGTCCGGTCCGCCGGTCTCGCCACCCCGCGCGCCCGCATTTCCGGGCCGTTCTCCGGCGCCGCCCCGCCCTTCGGTGGCAATCTGCTCAGCATCAGACACGCAGAGAGACAGATCCAGAAGAAGGCGGAGGTGCCGTTCACGTGGCGTCCAATGTCAATCCCACCGTCCGACGCCGCCGACTGGGCATGGAGTTGCGCAAGCTCCGCGAGGACAAGGGCATGACGGCCGAACAGGTCGCCGAGCGCCTGCTCGTGTCCCAGTCGAAGATCAGCAGGCTGGAGAACGGCCGCCGGTCCATCAGCCAGCGCGACGTCCGCGACCTGTGCGACGTGTACGAGGTCGAGGACCGTCGGCTCGTCGAGTCCCTGATGCAGATGGCCAAGGACTCCCGCCAGCAGGGCTGGTGGCACGCCTTCGGGGACATCCCGTACAGCGTCTACATCGGCCTGGAGACCGATGCGGCCAGCCTGCGCACGTACGAACCCCAGATGGTCCCGGGCCTGCTCCAGACCCCGGAGTACGCCCAGGCCCTCATCCGCGGCGCGCTGCCCGAGACGGCGCCGGCGGACGTGGAGAAGCGCGTACAGGTGCGCATGCACCGGCAGAAACGCCTCTCCGAAACCGACAACAACAACCCGGACGTCGGCCCCCTCCGCCTCTGGGCGGTCATCGACGAGGCCGTGCTGCGCCGGCACGTGGGCGACGCACAGGTCATGGTCCGCCAGCTCGAGTACTTGATAGAGCAGTCGGAGCAGCCGTACATCACGGTGCAGGTGATGCCGTTCTCGATGGGCGCCCATCCGGGGGTGAACGGCCAGTACGCGATCCTGGAATTCCCGGACGCCTCCGACTCGACGGTGGTCTACATCGAAGGCGTCACGAGCGATTTGTACCTCGAGAAGGCCAATGACGTTCAGAAGTACAGCGTGATGTACGAGCACCTGCGCGCCCAGGCCCTCAATGTGGAACAGACGCGGCAGTTCATCGCCGAGATCATCGACCAGTATTCAGGCAAGGACAAGTAAACAGGGAGGAAACGGGCCAGGTGGCGAGGGGGGCCGGTACGGTACACCGTCAAACCCCAGCCACAGAAGTCCTGAATGGAATATGCCACCCGGTCGGGTGAATGACCTCTTCAGCCATCGGATGCTGCCGGTAGCGTCGATCACGTCGGCCGGAAGAAACGAATGGCCGGCGCACCACCCCCTTCTGGCCCCACTCGCAGAACCGGAGAAAAACATGGCTATTCGTCAGGGCGCGACGGAAAACTGGACCAAGTCCTCCTACTCCGGCGGAAACGGCGCCTGCGTCGAGGTCAAGTCCCCCGTCGTGGAGGCCATTGCGGTCCGCGACTCGAAGGTGCAGGACGGCCCGTCCCTCACCTTCGCGCCGGACTCCTGGACCTCCTTCGTCACCGGCGTCACCGAGGGCGGGCTGGGGCACCTCGTCTGAAGGCCGCGAGGAACGCCCTGTCCGCAGCATTGACCGCAGCCCTCTCGACTGGTCCGCCGTCCTGGCCGAGGGGGCTCTGTCATGCCCGGCGCCGCAGCTACCTCAGCTGATCCACGTACCGGTCGGTCCCCGGCACGGTCGGGATGAACGGCGCCACCAGCTCCACCCGCCCCAGCCCGGCCCCGGCCACCTCGGCATCCAGCCCCCGGAACCGGTACCAGCAGCTGCGCGGGTCCGCCTCCAGGAACCACAGCAGCGTCAGCCGGTTGTCGACCCCCTCGACCTGCTTCACGTACGTCATCCGGTCGCCGGGCAGCGGCGTCGGCCGGAACGCCACCACCATCGCCGCCGGCGAACCCGCGAGCCGCACCGGCAAGGCCCGGCCGCACAGCCACTCCAGCAACTCCGCCCGCTGCTCGGGCCCCTCGGCATCGACGACCTCCACCACGAGCCCCTCGTACGGGTGGTCCAGGGCATGGAAGTCCCGCGGCCCGGCGGCCCCGTCCCGGTACACGGTCGCCGCGTGGTCCTGGAACGCGGTGAAGACATGGGTCCGCTCGCGATACACGCGGGCGTCGCGGTTGAGCCGCTTGTTGATGCCGACGGTCCACTTCATGTGCTCGTCGTAGCGGCCCGCGGTGACCCAGTACGTCGAGATGTAGCACCCGGCGGTGACCGGCTGGGCCACCGCCGACTTCTCCGGGTAGCGCAGCTCCTGCAGCTCCCTGGTGGCCACCCACCGGCGGCCCGCGTACATCCACGGCATGGCCATGGCCCCGGCGTAGTAGTGGTCGTCCTCGTACCAGCGGTTGTACGCGTACTCGTGGCCCGGGTGCGGCTCGACCATGGTGATCAGCGCATGGCCGGGCCGCACCCCGTACGGCCCGACGGCCGCCAGCACCGCATAGTCCTCGACGCGCGTGTCTTCTGTCGTCATGCACGGCTATCTAGCCGACGCCCCCTCAGATAGCGATACCCAGAACGACATCCCACCCCTCGATACATAGATGCCACCTACACCCACCCCGGTCTAGCCTGCCCCCACGCCACCCACGAAGGAGTCGCCATGCTGCCGCCCCTCGCCGCCCGTGCCACCGCCGTCGGCGGCTCCCCGATCCGCGAGATCCTGGCGCTCACCGCCCGCCCCGGGGTCATCTCCTTCGCCGGCGGCCTGCCCGCGCCCGAGCTCTTCGACACCGAGGGCCTCCGGGCGGCCTACGAAGCCGCCTTCACCTCCTCCCCCGGCCGGGCCCTGCAGTACTCGACCACCGAGGGCGCCCCGGAGCTCCGCGAGGCGGTCGCAGCCCGAGCAACGGCCCGCGGCCTGCCGACCACGCCGGACGACCTGCTGATCACCACAGGCTCCCAGCAGGCCCTGGCCCTGGTCACCTCCGCGCTCGTCGACCCGGGCGATACGGTCCTGGTCGAGAACCCCACCTACCTGGCGGCCCTCCAGACCTTCGGCATGGCGGGGGCCCGGGTCGTGCCCGTCCCCTGCGACGACGAGGGCCTCCTCCCGGACGCCCTCCAAGAGCTGGTGGAACGGGAGCACGCCAAACTCCTCTACACCATCCCCACCTTCCAGAACCCCACCGGCCGCACCCTCACCGCCGCCCGCCGCGCCGAGGTGGCCCGTATCGCCGCCCGCCTGGGCCTCTGGCTGGTGGAGGACGACCCGTACGGCGACCTCCGCTTCGAGGGCCGGGACATCCCCTGGCTGGCCGCGCACCCGGGCGCGGAGGACCGCACGGCCCTCCTGGGCAGTTTCTCGAAGATCCTGGCCCCGGGCCTCCGCCTGGGCTGGCTCCGCGCCCCCGCAGCCCTGCGCCGCGCCGCAGCAGTGGCCAAGCAAGCAGCCGACCTCCACACCTCCACGGTGGACCAACTGGCCGCAGCCCACTACCTCACCACGGCCGACCTGGACGCCCACATATCCCGCGTCCGCACGGCCTACCGCACCCGCCGCAACGCCCTCCTGGCGGGCCTGGAGACCGCCCTCCCACCCACCTCCACCTGGAACCACCCCGAGGGCGGCATGTTCATCTGGGCCCGCCTCCCGGAGGGCCACGACGCCACGGCGCTCCTCAAGACGTCCATCACCCACGACGTGGCCTTCGTCCCCGGCGCCCCCTTCCACACGGGCACCCCGGACCCCCGCACCCTCCGCCTGTCCTTCACGACACACACCCCGGAGGAGATCACCACGGGCCTCACCCGCCTCGCCACGGCAGCCGCTGCCTATTCGGGCGTCTCTGCATAGCGGGGCAGGCCTTCGGTGGAGATGGTCCACTCGGCGATGGTCACGTCCTCGCCGTAGACGAAGTCCTTACGGGTCGCGTAGCGCGGCCCGTCCGCGGTCTGGTGGATGTCGGTCATCACCCCCCCCCGTACCACTGCGCGGGTCGAAGACCGCGTAGACCGGGATGCCGATGAGCGGGTAGTCCCGGACCTTGCCGACCCAGTCGTTGTCCGGGTTGGAACGGGAGACGACTTCGACCGCCGCGATCACGGTGCGGGGGTCGAAGGACCCCTCCCCCTGCATGTCCTCGACCGCATGGTGCGGTAGGAGGCGCTGCCGTCCGGGGCGCTGGTCATGGTGGCTCCTCGTCGTTGCCCGCGGGCCCGAGTCATCACCTTCGTGCTAGGCAGCCGCCCGGCCGTCGCCCCGGCAGTCGCGGCAGCGGCCCGGTGTCGGGGAGCGGAAGGCGCGTTCGCATCCGTCGCAGGTCTGGAACGGGACCCGGGGCCTGTCCGGGGGCAGCGAACCAATCGGCCCCCACTCAAGAGCAGGCAGCAGCGCCGGGATCGAGGCGCGCAGCCGGTAGGCGATCAGGCCGGCCGGGTTCCGCAGGTCGGACGGCACGTCCGCAGTGAGGGCCCGCCGCACCGCCTCGCGTGCGGCCCCCCGCTCCAGCCACTCCACAACGCCAGGCACGAGCCGCTCGACGTCCCGCTCGGACAGCAGCAACCGCGGCTCCCGAACCCGCAGCCCGGCCAACAGCGCCGCCGCCTCCCGCTGGACGGGCGTGCGGCCCGCCGCCACCGGCCGCACCCGCTCCTGCAAGCCGCCGCCGAGATCACCCCACCCGTCAGGGACGGGGACCGGCGCGGCCGACTCGGGAGGCACGTCCCCACCCGGCGGCCCCGCCTCCGGCCCGGGCTCGGGTTCCGGTTCGAGCTCGGGCTCGGCCTCCGGGTCGGGATCAGGCTCCGGCTCCGGCTCGGAATCCGTCTCCGTCTCCGGCGGCACGTCCACCAGCGGCAAGTTGTACGAGACGGTACGGGTAACGACCTTGCCCTCGACCGTCCGCAGCCGTGTGCGCCGCAGGAAGCCCGCCGCCTCCAGCTCCCGCAGCGCCCGCCCGATGCGGTGCTCGGTCTCGGGAAACCGCTCGGCCAGGGCCCGGATGCTCACCGGAGCACCCTCGGGAAGCGACTGGATATGCGCAGCGGCCCCGATCGCCAGCAGCGACAGCTCACGGTGCTGGACGAGCAGGTTGCTCACGACAACGAAGTTGCCCGTGAGGGGGACATTCGAGTGACGCACGCCGGAAAGGCCACCGGATCGGGCGGTTCCGCGCGGAGTGCGGAGCGCTGCGGGCATGCCCGCGCTAATCTTCTGGAAGACCATCGGGAAGGGGCTACTTCCTCGTGGATCAGGCCCCCGGCCGGGATTGCAGTCCCGCCGGGGGCCGTCTCATGTCTGCGGTTGTCGCGGCGAGCATATGCCTGCCAACCACCCCGAAATCCACCCCACTTGGCCAAGTTCACCCAACCGAGCGATTGCGGGCGAACGGGGAGGCTGGAGGGGTTTGGTTTGGTTCTTTCCCCCAGTTCTTTGGTCTTTTGACCGCAGGGCGATCCGGCCCCCACGCCACCGCCGCACACCTTCTCAAGACCCGGTCCGAACAGCCATGTGTCCGTAGCCCAGGAGCGCGGCCCCGCTACGTCCTACTCCTCCGGCTCCCAGGCGCGGAGCAGGTCGAGCAGCCCTGCGTCTCCGTCAACGTGCAAGGAGCGGGCCGGAATCCGGTCGTACAAGTAGAGGATCAACTCACTGGCCGTGCCATGGATGGAGACGCCGGCTGCGTCCAAGTCCTCGCCGGTCGCGGCAGTGGGCGCGGGGATGCGGATGGAGCGTGCGCCGTCGCCGTCGACCGTGAGGCGCCAGGAGAGGCCCTCAGCGGTGTGGAAGTCGAAGGTGGTGGGCTTGTGCGGCCAGGCGCTGGGCGTCGCGACGCAGGTGAACAGGAACTCCTCCACACCATCCAGTGCCACCTCGACCGGCAGCGGCTGCGGGGCGCCCCCGGCGAGCTGGGCGTCGTACGTGTGCACCGCGGTCTCCTGGGCCCGGTGCCGGGCGACTCCGCCGGAGGTCCGCGGCGTCTGCAGGGCACTCCACCACGCCCAGCAGCCGGCGTCCGGTCCTGCCTCGCGCAGGGCGCTCAGCAGGAGCTGCGTCGACGCGGCCAGCCAGGCCAGCAGCGCCTCACGCTCCCGAGGCACTTCCAGAGCGGCGCGCGCAGCGACGGCCTCGGCCGGGGGACCGTCGGCAGGCCCCGCGCCGATGATGGCGGCCCAGAAACGGTCTCCCCCACCCAGGTGCTTCACCAGATCGAACAGCGTCCACTCGGGGCAGGTCGGCACCTGTGCATCGAGACTGGGCGCGGCGGCGACCGCGGCGCGGAAGGCGGTCGACCGTTCATCGATCAGTCGCAGCAGGTCGGAGAACTCAAGATTCTTTTCCACGCCGGATGTGTATCACCGTGCCCCGGTGGCGGGACAGCGATTTTCACAGTCGCCGCCGGTTGGCCAGCGGCGGCCCGGCGGCCGCTGAGACGGCAGGAGCGCGTAGCGATCTGATGCGCCCGAAGCCGCCGGCCACCCGACCACCAGGGCCGAGGCGTCCGTAGGTCCCCCAGGGCCGTCCCTTCCCCCTCCCCCGGGGGCCGCCCGACAGTCCTCGTCGTTCCGGGGCGGTCGTCGGGGTCAAGGGTGGCCGCAGGCCATCGCGTAGCGACGCGACGCAGGAGCGCCCTTGAGGCCGGCGGCCGGCCCGGAAGGACGATGGGACTGGCGGGCAGCCCCCGGGCTCCTCTCTGATCCTGTCCGAGCGCAACCCCGCCCCAAGCACAGCGAGGGCCCCACCCACAGCTCACCGCGGGCCGGGCCCTCAACCTCGTACAGCAGCTCAGACCATCAGATCCATCAGACGTCAGACGTCAGACCCGGTCAGCCGCAATCAACACGTACTGGAACGACCCATCCCGGTACGAGTTGATGAACGCCTCCTCGATCCCGGTGACCAGCGAAGACGTGGCCCGCAGCTCCCAGTACGGCAGCGTCGCCGGCGTCAGGTCGATCACGGCCTGCGGCACGAGGCGGTTGTCGGCCATGGCGCGCAGGTACTCCCTCCGGGAGTGGATGTTGCACTCGAAGTGGGCGTTGATCTGCGAGACCCACTTCGACGGCTGGCCGTAGCGCGGGTTCCAGCACCCGGTAATGGTCACGTACCGCCCACCCACCTTCAGGATGCGGCTGTGCTCCGACATCAGGTCATGCAGGTCGACGTACATGCTGGACTCGTTGTTCCACGACCCCGACACCGAGCCCGTCTCGAACGGCATGTCCAGCATGTTGCAGACGCGGGCGGCCACCGACTCCTCGATGCCGAGTTCGCGGGCGCGGCCGTTGGCGAAGTCGGCCTGCTTGGAGGACAGCGTGACGCCCTCCACCTTGCAGCCGAACCGCTGGTGCGCCATGACCATCGACCCGCCGCGGCCGCAGCCGGCGTCGACCAGCGTGTCGTCGCGGCCGATGGAGCCGAGGTGGTCCAGGAGCACGTCCGTCTGGGCCGACTCCAGCCGGTGCAGCTCGGCGATCAGCTTCTTCTCGTACTGGCTGTCCCGGGTGTCCCCGAGCGCGGCGTGGTCGACGTCCCCGATGCCGTAGTGGTGGTGGTAGAGGCCGTCCACGTCACCGAGGCGCAGGTTCACCGGCCTGGCCTCGGCGTTCCAGTAGCGGGCGATGTCCCCCTGGTAGGGCGTGGCGGGAGCGGGGATGAAGGTGGTGGTGCTGACGGTGCTGGTCACGGATAAATCCCATCCTTACCAAAAGTCGGGCAGGCTGTAGCGGTAGGTGTTCGTGCTGTGCCAGTAGTGGTTGCCGTCGACCCAGACGGCCACGCCGCGCAGGAAGCGCAGCACGTTGGGGGCGGGGCAGGCGGCGGCGAGTTCGGCGGACGCGGCCTCGAACTCGTGCATGAGCTCGTTGTGGACCTCGACCGCCTTCAGGTAGCCGTCCCGATCCGAGAGGCCCTCGCGTTCGGAGATCACCACGGGCAGGTTCAGGTGCTTGCCGCGGGCGTCCAGTTCCTTGGTGTACGAGTACAGGTCGTTGGAGATGGTGGTGGCGTTGCCGGCGAGCGCGATGACCCGCTGCATGGCGGGCTGGGCGTGCAGGTCGGCCGGCAGCTCGTACCCGCCGATGCTGTCGGTGAGCGTGGGGCAGGGGCGGAAGTTGTTGAACTGGCGCATCGCCAGGTACTCCCACACCTCGGGTACGTACTCGGTCTCGGCCCAGGCGGCCTCGGCGAGGTAGCCCATGTGCAGGCGGGCCATGTCGTGACGGAAACGGTCCGCCTGGGAGGCGGTGGCCAGCCGGGTGAAGTACTCCATGGCGGAGCGGTAGGCGCGGCGCGGGGCGTCGGAGTGCAGCGACTGGGCCCAACCGGGGGCGTACTCGGCGGTGGTGTGGACGGGGTCGAGGGCGGTGTGCGCCATGAGGAGGCGGCCGCCGAGGCCTACGGGGGTGCCGCCGTGGTCCTCGCAGTAGCAGTCGTCGACGACGTTCTCGGCGACCATGAGGCGGGTGGCGGCCATCAGGTGCTCGATGGTGGGGGCGTCGGGGTGGCAGGCGACCATGTAGCGGGCCACGGAGAAGCCGTCGAACTGGTCCTCCCACTCCGGGGGATACAGCTCGACCTCGTCGACCGCCCAGGCCTTGATCCGGCGGCTGACCTCGGCCACGCGGGCGGGGTCGGGCTCGGGGACGGGGTGGTAGTAGAGGCCGGGGATCGGCCGGCCGACGGGTTCCGGCGACCGGGACTCCGCCGCCGCTGCCTCCGCCTCCGGCGCGGGGGCAGGCAGCGCCGGGACCGCGGTCCCCTCCGCGGCCGGACCCCGCCGGGCCAGGGACAGCCCGGCGGTGCCGAGGCCACTGGGGCCGCGGAGCAGCCGCTTGAGGGCGGCGCCCGGCTCCGGCGCGGCGGGCCGGGGCCCCGCAGCCGACGCGACCGAGGCGGCCGCGGCCCCGGCGGAAGCACCGGACCCGGAGCTCAGCGCCGCCACCGAAGGCGGCCCCGGCAGACCGGACCGCCCGCCGACGCCGCCGCCGAAGCCGCCGCCGACGGCTTCGGCAACAGCACCGGCACCGGCACCCGGCTGGGCCGCGTACCCGGCGACGACGCGAGCCGGCTCCGGCCCAGCCGCGGGCACGGCCCCTTCTCCGGGCAGGCCTGACGCGGCCGACGCGGGTACGAACGGACCGGACCCGGAGGACGGCGCCGCCGGCGAAGGCGGCCCCGGCAGACCGGGCCGCCCCGCGACGGCGGCTTCAACACCGTCGGCGGGCTGCGCCGCGGCCGCGGCGAGGACATGGGCCCCGAATCGAGCCGCAGCGCCGGGCAGGCTCGTCTGCAGCGGGGAAGGCCCGGGAACGGGCATCCGTAACTCCTTGATGAGGTGGTTGGGCTGACCCGGATACCGGGCACGCTCGTCCGACCCGGGAATCCCGGGCTACCGCAGCCGCCATGGCGGCGACCAAGAGGCCATACCGTCGACCGGGCCACGGGACCGTCAGGCCCCGGCCGCCAGGCGCGGTGCCCGCAGGCTCCGACCGCCAGGTGCCGGACCCCTCAGGCACCCGCCGGGCGGCGGAGCCGTCAGGCGCCAGGGCCACAGGCCCTGGAACCGTCGTGCCCCCCGACCCACCGGGCCGCAGGCCCAGCAGGTCTCGGGGCCGGCAGGCGCTGAGCCCCAGCCTCGACGCCATCGGGCCCAGAGCCGCAGGCGCCGGGACCGTCGGGCCCCAAAGCCCACAGGCACCGCGACCGTCAGGCCCGAACCGCCGGACGCCGGCCTCAAGGCCGTCAGGCTCAGAAGCCATACGGCCTCGAGCCCCAGCCACCGGGGAGTCAGGGCCCGCGACGCCAGGTCCCACAGCCATCGGCCCTGAGGCCGCCAGGCCCCTAAGCCGTCAGGCCTCAGGCCATCACGCGCCGAGCCGTCAGACCCGAGACCGTCACGCCCACACCCGTCAGGCCAGGACCGTCAGGCATCGGGACCGATAGGGCCCGGAGCCGTCAGCCGAAGCTGTCAGAGCAGTCAGGCACCGGGCCGTCAGGCACCCGGGCCGTCAGGCACCCGGGCCGTCAGGCACCCGGGCCGTCAGGCCTCGGGCCATCAGGCACCAGGGCCGTCAGACCGGGACCGCCACGCCCCGCAACCGCGAGGCCTGAGACCGTCCAGCTCCGCAGCCGTCACGCCCAAGACCCTCAGGCCCCGCTGCCGTCAGGCCGAGCGATCGGGCACCCGGGCCGTCAGGCCCCGCAGCCGTCGGGGCATTCCACCCGTCCCGGCCGTCCCAGCCGCGACAGCCGATTCGGGTACCACGGCCGTCAGGCCAGGCGGCCATCTCGACTGCCGCGACGATCACGACCTCCACGGATCGCAACCGTCAGGGGCACCAAACCGTCAGACCATCGCGCTCGTCGAGCCATGCGCGCCGTAGCAGCGCACTGGCCGTCAGACCGGCGGATCGACCAGACCGCCGCAGCTGCGCCGGCCATCAGGCGCGACCCGACCGGCCGTCGGCAGAGACCACCAGCCAGACGCCCTCAGGCAGCGACCGTCAGCCAGACCCCGTCAGACCGGCCCGGCTATCAGACCGGCCCGGCCATCAGACCGCCCCCGCCGTCAGGCCACCCAGCCGCCCAGGCCGAACGGCCACCGGACCACCCAGGTGCCAGGCTGACCAAGCCACCCCGGCCCCCATCGGGCCCTCCGGGCCCGGCCCCGCATGCCCCGACCTAGTCGTGCCGTCGGGCAATCTGCACGTTCTCCAGCACACCCAGCGCATCCGGCACCAGGATCGCGGCGGAGAAGTACGTCGTCACCAGGTACGAGATGATCGACCGGTCGTCGATGCCCATGAACCGCACCGACAGCCCCGGCTCGTACTCCTCCGGCAGGCCGGTCTGACGGAGGCCGATGACGCCCTGGTTGTCCTCACCCGTACGCATGGCGATCACCGAGCTGGTGTTCTCCTTGCTGATCGGGATCTTGTTGCACGGCAGGATCGGCACCCCGCGCCACGCCGGGACCGACTGCCCGCCGACGTCGACGTGGTCCGGGTAGAGCCCGCGGGCGTTGAACTCCCGCCCGATCGCCGCGATCGTCCGCGGGTGTGCCAGGAACAGCCTCGTACCGCGCCGCCGGCACAGCAGCTCGTCCAGGTCGTCCGGGGTCGGCGGGCCGGAGTGGGTCTGGATCCGCTGCTTGAAGGCGGCGTTGTGGAGGAGCCCGAACTCCCGGTTGTTGACGAGCTCGTGCTCCTGCCGCTCACGCAGCGCCTCGATGGTCAGTCGCAGCTGCTCCTCGGTCTGGTTGTGCGGCCCGTTGTACAGATCGGCGACCCTCGTGTGCACGCGCAGCACGGTCTGCGCGATGGAGAGCTCGTACTCGCGCGGGTTGAGCTCGTAGTCCACGAACGTACCGGGCAGCTCCGGCTCGCCCGTGTGGCCGGCCGACATCGCGATCTCGGCCTCGCCGTGACGGTTCTGCCGCTGGTGCGGCAGCGAGCTGAACTGCTGGACGTGCGCCTGGAGGTGCGGCGCGGTGCCCAGGATCGCGGCGAAGTCGGACCGGGTGAGGGTCAGCAGGGTGCCGGGGGTCTCGGCGGTGGCGGTGTAGTCCCACGTGCCCTCGCCGTCGAGGAGCGCGTGCTCGCCGAAGCGGTCGCCGTCGGCGAGCACGGCCACGGTGACGTCCTCGCCGTACTTGCCCACCGCGGTCTGGTTGATCCGGCCGTGCGCGATCAGGTGAATCCGTTCGGCAGGAGTGCCGCGCTCGACCAGCACCTCGCCGGCGCGGAAGTCGCGCTGCACGCACCGGCCGGCCAGGGCGTTCAGCACCTCCTCGTCGTCGAAGCCGCGCAGGAACGCCAGTTCGCCCAGTTCACGCGGGATCACGCGGACGTTGGCACCGTCCTGGACGAACTCGATGCGGCCGTCGCCGACGGTGTAGGTGAGCCGGCGGTTCACCCGGTAGGTGCCGCCCTTGGTCTCGACCCAGGGGAGCATCCGCAGCAGCCAGCGGGAGGTGATCTCCTGCATCTGCGGGGCGGACTTGGTCGTGCTGGCAAGGTTGCGGGCAGCCGCGGTGCCCAGGCTGGACTGCTGCGGCTCCAGCTGCGCCTCGGGGCTGGTGTCGACGGTCATGCGGGCGAGCTCTCCTTCGCAAGGGCGGCGAACGGCGCACCTGCGCGTCACCGGTGGGGTGAAAAAGAGGGTTGAGGAGTAAGAGGATGAATGCCCGGGATTCGGGAACTACGTCCAGATCCCGGGGAACAGTAACGGCCGATGCACCCGATCCCCCCTGGCAGAGGGCAGCTTTACCTCGAAGCGGTGATCTTGAGGCCGAAGACGTTTGCCCAGGCGACCAGCGACATTCCAGCCGCGTCGAATGCGCGGGCGAGGCACGCGCGAGGCACGGGCAAGGCGCGGAACGCTCGACCCGATCGACCCAATCGCCCCGATCGACACAATCGGGTCGACCCCTTCCCTCCTTGACCCCGCCCCCCTAACCTGACGCCCCGTCAGAGAAAGTGATCCCGCGCCGCCCCAGGAGGCGATCGCACATGCTGCTGCAAGGGAAGACCGTCGTCGTCTCCGGTGTCGGGGCCGGCCTCGGGCACCAGGTCGCGGCCGCCGTCGTACGCGAGGGCGGGAACGCCGTGCTCGGCGCGCGCACGGAGGCGAATCTCGCCAAATCCGCCGCCGAGATCGACCCCGACGGCACCCACACCGCCCACCGCACCACCGACATCTCCGACGAGTCGCAGTGCGAGGCCCTCGCGGCGCTCGCCGTCGAGCGGTTCGGCGGCATCGACGCCGTCGTGCACGTCGCCGCCTGGGACTCCTACTTCGGCGGCATCCAGGACGCCGACTTCGCCACCTGGAGCCAGGTCCTCGACGTCAACCTGCTCGGCACCCTCCGCATGACGCGGGCCTGCCTCCCCGCCCTCAAGGCCAACGCCAATGGAGGCAAGGCCGGAAGCGGCGGCACCGGCGGCTCGGTCGTCATCATCGGCACCCAGTCCGCCGTGGCCGCCCCGAGCGAGGTCCAGCAGGCCGCGTACGCCGCCTCAAAGGGGGCACTGACCTCGGCCATGTACTCCATGGCCCGCGAGCTCGGCCCGCACCGCATCCGGGTCAACACCGTGCTCCCCGGCTGGATGTGGGGGCCGCCGGTCCAGGCCTTCGTCACGTTCACCGCGCACTCCGAGGGCATCCCCGAGGCCGAGGTCCGGGCCCGCCTCGCCCGGCGGATGGCACTGCCCGACCTGGCCACCGACGGGGACGTCGCCGACGCCGCGGTGTTCTTCGCCTCCGACCGGGCCCGGGCGATAACCGGCCAGTCCCTGCTGGTCAACGCCGGGGAGCTGATGCGGTGAGGGCCGGGACGCACCGCGCCGCCGCGGGCCCGGATCGTATGCTCACGGCATGACCCCTTCGAGTGACGCCCCGAGCGACGCACCGAGCAACGCACTGAGCGGCACCCAGAGCGACACACCGAGCTGCGCCCAAAGCGACGCCCAGAACGACGCCCAGAACGACGCCCCGAGCGGCACCCCGAGCGACGCCCCGAGCGGCACCCCGACCCCCGACGCGGCGGCGGCCCCCCGCCCGACCGGGAACGCGATGCGCCGTGCGCTCCGCCGCGCCCGCGACGGTGTCGCGCTCGACGCCGCCGAGGCGGCCGTGCTGCTCCAGGCCCGCGGTGCGGACCTCGACGACCTCACCGCGTCCGCCGCCCGGGTCCGCGACGCCGGGCTGGCCGCCGCCGGCCGCCCGGGCGTGATCACGTACTCGAAGAGCGTGTTCATCCCGCTCACCCGCCTCTGCCGCGACAAGTGCCACTACTGCACCTTCGCCACCGTCCCCGGCAAGCTCCGCCGCTCCGGCCACGACATGTACATGTCCCCGGACGAGGTCCTCGACATCGCCCGCCGCGGCGCCGCCCTCGGCTGCAAGGAAGCCCTCATCACCCTCGGCGACAAGCCCGAGGACCGCTGGCCCGAGGCCCGCGCGTGGCTGGAGGCGCACGGCTACGACGACACCATCTCCTACGTACGCGCCATATCCATCCGGATCCTGGAGGAGACCGGCCTCCTGCCCCACCTCAACCCGGGCGTGATGTCCTGGGCGGACTTCCAGCGGCTCAAGCCCGTCGCCCCGTCCATGGGGATGATGCTGGAGACCACCGCCACCCGCCTGTGGTCCGAGCCCGGCGGCCCGCACCACGGCTCCCCCGACAAGGAGCCCGCCGTACGCCTGCGCGTACTCGAAGACGCCGGCCGCTCCTCCGTGCCCTTCACCTCCGGCCTGCTCATCGGCATCGGCGAGACCTACGAGGAGCGCGCCGAGTCGCTGTTCGCGCTGCGCCGCACCGCCCGCGCCTACCACGGCATCCAGGAGCTGATCATCCAGAACTTCCGCGCCAAGCCGGACACGGCGATGCGCGGGATGCCGGATGCGGAGTTGGACGACCTGGTCGCGACCGTCGCCGTCGCCCGGCACATCATGGGCCCCTCCGCCTGCCTGCAGGCCCCGCCCAACCTGGTCGACGGCGAGTACGCCCGCCTCATCGGCGCCGGCATCGACGACTGGGGCGGCGTCTCCCCGCTGACCCCCGACCACGTCAACCCCGAGCGGCCCTGGCCGCAGATCGAGCAGCTGGCCGAGCAGTCCGCCGCGGCCGGGTTCGAGCTGCGCGAGCGGCTGTGCGTGTACCCGGAGTTCGTACGGCGCGGGGAGCCGTGGCTCGACCCGCGGCTGCTGCCGCACGTACGGGCGCTGGCCGATCCGGACACCGGACTGGCCCGTCCCGACGCCGAGGTCACCGGGCACCCGTGGCAGGAGCCCGAGGAGGTCTTCACCGCCGCCGGGCGCACCGACCTGCACACCACCATCGACACCGAGGGCCGCACCGGCGACCGCCGCGAGGACTTCGACCACGTCTACGGCGACTGGGACGCCCTGCGCGAGGCCGCCGCACCCGGCATGCTGCCCGAGCGCATCGACACCGACGTACGGGCCGCGCTCGCCCAGGCCGCCGACGACCCGACCCGGCTCAGCGACGCGCAGGCGCTCGCACTGCTGCACGCGGACGGGCCGGCGCTGGACGCGCTGTGCCGGATCGCGGACGAGCTGCGGCGGGCGGTGGTGGGCGAGGACGTCACGTACATCGTCACGCGGAACATCAACTTCACCAACGTCTGCTACACCGGCTGCCGGTTCTGCGCCTTCGCGCAGCGGCGCACCGACGCCGACGCGTACACGCTGTCGCTGGAGCAGGTCGCCGAGCGGGCCGCGCAGGCCTGGGAGGTGGGCGCGGTCGAGGTGTGCATGCAGGGCGGGATCCATCCGGACCTGCCGGGGACGGCGTACTTCGACATCGCGCGGGCGGTCAAGCAGCGGGTCCCGGGCATGCACGTACACGCCTTCTCCCCGATGGAGGTCGTCAACGGCGCCACCCGGACGGGCATGTCCGTACGGGACTGGCTGACCGCCGCCAAGGAGGCCGGGCTCAACTCCATCCCCGGCACGGCCGCGGAGATCCTCGACGACGAGGTGCGCTGGATCCTCACCAAGGGCAAGCTGCCGACCGCGGACTGGATCGACGTGATCACCACCGCGCACGAGCTCGGGATCCGGTCCTCCTCGACGATGATGTACGGGCACGTGGACCAGCCGCGCCACTGGCTCGGGCACCTGCGGACGCTGGCCCGCATCCAGGAACGGACCGGCGGGTTCACGGAGTTCGTGACGCTGCCGTTCATCCACACGAACGCGCCGGTGTACCTGGCGGGCATCGCCCGGCCGGGGCCGACGATCCGGGACAACCGTGCGGTGACGGCCATGGCCCGCCTGCTCCTTCACCCGCACATCACCAACATCCAGACCAGCTGGGTGAAGCTGGGTACGGAAGGCGCGGCGGAGATGCTCCGCTCGGGCGCGAACGACCTGGGCGGGACCCTGATGGAGGAGACCATCTCCCGGATGGCGGGCTCCGGCTACGGCTCGTACAAGTCGGTCCGCGACCTGGTGGCAGTGGCGTCCGCGGCCGGCCGCCCGGCCCGCCCCCGCACCACCCTGTACGGCGAGGTCCCCGCGGAGCGCCGGCGCGCCGCGGCCGCCTCGGACGGCCACCTCCCGCCGCTCCTCCCACTCCTGGACTGACCCGGCCGCGGTCGCTTGACCCGGCTCCGCCGCCCCCCGGACCCCGCCCGACCTCGCGCCTCAATCGCCGGCGGGGCTGAAATTGCCGACGCCTGTCCCAGGCGCGGGCGCAGCCGGCTGGCTCCTGGGGCTCCGCCCCAGACCCCGCGCCTCAAACGCCGGCGGGGCTGGATTGGCCGGGCCTCGGCTTCGAATGCCGCGCGGGCTGGACAAATCCAGCCCGCGCGGCGATTGAGCGCACCCGACACGGGGCGGCCCATCCAGCCCGCGCGGCAATTGAGCACACCGGGCGCGGAGCGGCCCATCCAGCCCGCGCGGCGATTGAGCGCACCGGGCGCGGAGCGCACGGAACGGGGCCGGGCGGAGCCCGGGCGGTCGGCGGGGCCGGGGCCGCAGGCCCCGCACGCGGCGAAGCCGCTATCGGGCACAGCGGGAAGGGGCGGGGTGGGGAAACGGCCCCGCGCAGCGGCCCAGACGCAGCCGGCTCAGGGGTCAGCCGGCCCAGCGAGCAGCCACCCAAGGACGCAACCGGCCCAGGGGGCAGCCGCCCAAGGACGCAACCGGCCCAGGGGGCAGCCGCCCAACCAAGGACAACCGGTCCAGGGGGACAGCGACCCCGGACGTAGCCGGCCCAGGGGGCAGCCGGTCAGAGCAGCCGGCCGCCGGGAGCCGGGGTCAGCCCACCAGGAGGTCCTTCTTGAGCTGGGTCAGGTCGCGCGGGGTGACGGACAGCGCGTCGTTGAGGTAGCGGTCGAAGGTGCCGTAGCGCGCCTTCACCTCCTCGTACCCGGAATTCAGATACTCGGGCCGGACGTCGAGCATCGGCTTGTACACCGCCGCCTGCTGCGCCGGCAGATGCGCCAGCACCGCATCGTTCGCCGCCCGCCGGT
Source organism: Streptomyces sp. NPDC032472 (assembly GCF_040636955.1). NCBI lineage: Bacteria > Bacillati > Actinomycetota > Actinomycetes > Kitasatosporales > Streptomycetaceae > Streptomyces > Streptomyces sp. NPDC032472. The sequence goes on along the minus strand of NZ_JBEZVK010000004.1, from coordinate 139,774 downwards.
AGTCGTTGCTGGCCAGGTAGTCGGACATCACCGTCTCCCGCGGAACACCGAGCGCCGTCAACAGCGCCGCCGCACCCCACCCCGTACGGTCCTTGCCCGCGGTGCAGTGGAAGAGCACCGCACGGTCGCGGTCCCGCTCCATCCCCCGGAACACCCCGGCGTACGCCGCCTTCCCGCCCTCCCCCGAGACCATCGCCTTCTCGGCGTCGACCATCGCCTTGGCCGCCTCCTCCGGCGTCCTCGGCATCGCCGCCAGCACCCCCGAGCCGGCGAAGACGTCGGCAGCGGTGTACGCCGCACCCGCAGGCACCTTGTCGGGGTCCTTCGTACGCTCGCTCTCCATCCGCAGGTCGAAGACGCTCCGCACCCGCAGCCGCCGCAGCTTCGCCAGGTCGTTCTCGGTCAGCTTGTTCAGCGCGTCGGAGCGGTAGACCTCGCCCATCTTGACCCACTGCCCGCCGGCGGTCCGGTAGCCGCCCGCGTCACGGAAGTTGACGGCGCCCTCCAGCCGGATCAGCCGGTCGGCGAGGTGCAGCGAACCGCCCCGGCCCGGGTCGAAGTCGAACCACTGGCGGTCGGCGGCGGGCAGGCCGGTGACCACGGCGCGCCCCTCGGCCCCGCCCTTGGCGACGACCTTGCCGCCGGCCTTGACCTCGACCCGGCGGACCCCGGGCGCCTTCCACTGCACGGTGTACGACCCGTCGGCCCCGGCGGTGACGGTGGCCTCCGAGAACGGGATGGCGGTCCGGCTGTGGTGGTGCCCGGCCCAGGGCAGGTCCCAGCCCGCGGACGCGGAGGCGGCGGTGGCGGCAGGGGCCGCGACGAGGGAGGCGGTGAGCGCGCCCGTGACGGCGGTCGCCGTGAGGAATGCCTTCTTCATGCCGCCCAGGCTCCGGGCGTGCGCGGAACACCGCGTGAACGGGGCATGGCCGAAACCAGCCACTCCGAAGGCGACTGACAAAACGTGCCACCAGCCCCCACCTGCGGTGATCACCGGCGTCCGGGAGCCCACCCGCCCCCTGGAGTCCGTCCACAATCCGGCCTTTCTCTCCTCTCCCACAGGCCTCTCGACCGTCACCTTCCGGTTTTGATCAGGCATGTCCACTACAGTGCGCGCCAGAGCAAGCGGGGTCGGGGGGAGCACCATGGACACGGCGACGAGCGCAGCAGAAGCACACGCGGAAGCGGCATCGGGAGAGCCCGCGGCCGCGAACACACCGGCGCCCGCACCGGCGCCCGCGCCCACATCCGCACCGGCGCCCACACCCGCACCCGCACCCGCACCCTCGCGGCCCGAGCCCCGCCCCGCGACCACCACCGCCGCCGCCCCGCCCGGGGCCACCCTCGGCGGGCGGTCCCCGCTCGCCACCGGCCTGTGGGGCCGTGCCGAGCAGCAGGACTTCCGCAGCCGGGTCCGTGGCGCCCTCCTCGGCTCCGCGCTCGGCGACGCCCTCGGCGCACCCGTGGCCGGTCTCTCCCCCGACGCCATCCGCGAGGCGCACGGCCCGCACGGCCTGACCGACCCGGCCCCCGCCCACGGCCGCCGCGGCGCGATCACCTCCGTCACCCAGCTCACCCTGTTCACCGTCGACGGCCTCATCCGCGCCCACGTACGCCGCGACACCGGCGCCTGGCACCCGCCCACCGACGTCCACCGCGCCTACCTGCGCTGGGCCGCCACCCAGCACGACTGGGGCCCCGACGAACGCCGCAAGGACAACGGCTGGCTCGCCCGGGAGGAATGGCTCTACGCCCGCCGCGACCCGGACCGCAACTCCCTGACCGGCTTCGCCGACACCGTCCTCGGCACCCTCGCCCGCCCCAAGAACCCCACCGCCCGCGACGCCGCAGCCACCGCCCGCTCCGCCCCGTTCGGCCTGCTCATCGGCTGGGAGCCCGCCCTCGTCCTGCAACTCGCCGTCGAGTGCGCCGCCCAGAGCCACGGCCACCCCACCGCGTACCTCGCCGCCGGCGCCTTCGCCGTCATCGTCCACGGCCTGACCCGCGGCGACACCCCGGACTCCGCCGTCCAGCGGGCGCTGGGCCTCCTCGGCTCCCGCCCCGGCCACCAGCCCGTCACCGACGCCCTCCAACACGCCGTCGCAGCCGCCGCCACAGGCGCCCGCCCCACCCCGGACCGTCCCACCCCGGACCGCAGCACCGAGGCCCCCGCCGACGCGGCCCCCGACACCACGGCCACCGACCCCACGGTCCCCGACGCCGCCGCCACCCTCGCCACCGCCGTCCACTGCGCGCTCGCCGCCACGGACGTCCCGCACGGCCTCCGCCTCGCCGTCAACCTCGGCGGCAACTCCACCGCCGCGGGCGCCATGTGCGGAGCCCTCCTCGGCGCCCTCCACGGCGAGACCGCCCTCCCGGCCGCCTGGCTCGCCGACCTCGAAGGCCGCGCCACCCTGCTGGAACTCGCCGACGACTTCGCCCTGGAGATGACCCAGGGCCCCGCCCTCCACACCCCGACCACCGCCGCCCCCGGCTGGCTGGCCCGCTACCCGCGCGCCTGACGACCCGGGAGGGGCGGGCCGGCATCGGACACCGCGGGCTCAAGGTCGCCGCCCCCTGCCGCTCCCGCCCCGGACGCCGTAGCTTTGGCCGTACCACGCCACGGAGGTTGCCTCGCCCATGCGGATCGCCACGACCATCTTCCTGACCGACCGCTCCGTCACCCCCGTCCGCCTCGCCCGCAGCCTCGAGGAACGCGGCTTCGCCGGGCTCTACCTGCCCGAGCACACCCACATCCCCGTCGCCCGCGACACCGCCGCGCCCATGGGCGGCGACCTGCCCGAGATGTACGGGCGCACCCTCGACCCCTTCGTCGCCCTCGGCCAGGCCGCCGCCGTCACCAGCCGCCTCGGCCTCGGCACCGGCATCACCCTCGTCGCCCAGCACGACCCCATCGGCCTCGCCAAGCAGGTCGCCACCCTCGACCACCTCTCCGGCGGCCGCTTCACCCTCGGCGTCGGCTACGGCTGGAACGTCGAGGAAGCCGCCGACCACGGCGTCGAATGGCGCACCCGCCGCGAACTCGTCCGCGACAACATGGCCCTCATGCGGACCCTGTGGGCCCCCGAACCCGCCGCGTACGTGGGCCAGTACGCCTCCGTCCAGGCCAGCGCCGCCTGGCCCAAGCCGGCCCAGCCGCCCCGTGAGCTCGGCCCCGGCCAGCCCCTGCACGGCCCCCGCACCCTCCTCGGCGGCGCGGCCGGCCCGAAGCTCTTCGCCGCCGTCGCCGACCACGCCGACGGCTGGCTCCCCATCGGCGGCGGCGGCCTCACCGAATCCCTCCCGGTGCTGCGCCACGTCTGGGAGGCCGCGGGCCGCGACCCGAAATCCCTCCAGGTCGTCCCGTACGCCGTCCGCCCCACCCCGGGCAAGCTCGCGCACTACGCGGAGCTGGGCATCGAGGAGGTCGTCCTCCAACTCCCCTCCGCGGAGGAGGACGAGGTGCTGCGCACCCTTGACGACTACGCGCAGTACCTCTGAGGAGAGCCGCCGCACATGCCGGGCCAACGCAAACGCAAGCGCGCCAGGGGACGGGGGCTCCGCGAGTCGGAACTCCCGCCCGGCCACTGGGAACCGCTGCCCTCGACACAGGATCAGACGGAGCTGAGGGCGTACGTCCGCCGCCTGCACGAGGAGCACACGGTCACCGACCCGCGCCTGCTCCGCATCGACATCTTCTGCGGCCGCCTCCACCACCCCACGACCCACCAGATCAGCATCTACGTCCCGGACGATCCGGCCCCCGCCACGACGGCCAGCGGAGCAGGACGTAAGCAGATGCAATTCGGCCAGCACGCCTCGATCTCGGCGTCCTGACCGCCCCTCTTCGAGATCAGCAGCTGAACTGAGCAGCATGCAACAAGCCGCTGACCTGGCTGGATGTGCGCCTGTCACACCATGGCTCAATCGAGTGATCATGTAACCTCCTCAGAATTCTTGGGGGTGGGGATCGTGAGTGGTGGCGGCAGCAAAGACCTGGAGATGGATCCGGTCGCCGTGCAGAGCATCCAGGACGGACTGCGTTCCGCGGTCGGGAAGTTGCGTGAGTTCGCTACGGACACCTTGGCCGTGGCCGGGTCCGGTATGAGCCGGCTGGCACTGACAGGTTTCGAGGCCGGCCATCCGGCGGTGGCCTCCGGCCTGGAGGGCTTCTGCGAGCGGTGGGATCTGGGTGTGGCGAGTCTGGTGATCAGTACCAGTGGGCTTGCCGAGCGGCTGGGGATTGCGGCGGGCTCGGTCTGGGAGGAGGACCAGTACCGCAGGGGCACGTTCAAAGTGCTGGTCAACGCGGGCGTCGGCAATCCTTACGCGTCGGAGGACGACATCGAGAAGAAGTCGATGGCCGCGATCCTTTCGGATCACGCGCTCAAGGGGGAGACACCGGAGCAGGCCCGTCAGGCCAGAGAGGACTTCGACCGCACCTGGGCAGCAACCAAGCACAGCGTGCTCAACGAGGGTATTGGCGGCGGCCTACTGGAAAACGTCGCCGAGGCTCAGGGAATGGACCGCGACACGCTCGACCAACTGCGCAACCCGCAAGGGCCGGCGCAGCAGGCCCGTGCTGACAGCGGTGATCAGAATGACGATCAGGGGGAAGTTTCTGGTGTCCGGCGGTAACTGGCTGGAGCGGGGCGCGGCGTTCGCGGGTAACGCCGTCGAGTGGGCCGGCGACAAGACTGCCGATGTGCTGGAGGGTGTCGGCTGGCAGGAGGGCGCCAACGCTGTCCGCAACTCGGCGAACTCAGCTGCCAACCGGCTGGGCGCCGACGTGGGCGAGGTCGAGCTCGGCCAAACCGAAGATCCCAAGCAGCTCGTCCACGGCAGCGCCAGCAGCCTGCGTGCGACGGCCGGCCACCTGCGTGACTTCCACGCGGCCTTCACCCGCACCGGGGAGGGCTTGAGGAAGCTCGGCACGGACGGGATATCGGGAGCCGCGGCTGACGCCTTCAGGACCTCCGTCCAGGAGAAGGCCCCTCGTTGGTTCGCGGCCGCGGCTGCCTTCGAATCGGCGGCCGGCGCGGTTGCCCGGTTCGCTGACACGGTGACGTGGGCGCAAGGGCAGGCGAAGGAGGCGCTCGACGAGTACAAGGCCGCGGTGAAGCTGTCAGAGAACGCCCGTACCGCCTACGACACGTGGGCCAAGGAATACGAGGCGGCGGTGAAGGCCGGGCAGGATCCGCTGCCGGCTCGCCCGGGTGGCTTCACCGATCCGGGTGCGGATGGAATGAAGGCAGCCCAGCAGAAGCTGGCCGAGGCGCGGCGCCAGCGTGACGACGTCGCCCACTCGGTGGCGCAGGCTCTGGAGAAGGCTCGGGACGCAGCTCCGAAGGTGTCGGCCGCCGAGGCGGCAATGGTCGAGATCGTACGCAAGGGCGCCGAGTACCAGCACTTTTTCGGCGGTATCGCCAAGGGCACGGCCGGCATGGTCAACTCCGCCCGCGCGCTCGACTCCAAAGACCCTTACAACATCACCCACCCCACTGTGGCCCAGATGGGCCTCAACAGCATGGCGGCGGACTTCCTGAGGGCTGCCAACACCCCGGACGCCACAGCCAAAGCCGTCTTGGACAGCGCGTTGCAGGACCCGCACGAGTTCGGCGGGAAGCTCGTGCCGGACGTGGTTGTATCCAGGGGGTCAAGCCTGCTGACCAGCGGTGCCCGGACCGCCGCCGGAGCCGCCCGCCTTGCCGACGACCTGGGGCATACGCCCAAGGCGCCGAAGACCCCACATGGTCCGAAGGAGCCGGACGGCCCCTCGGCCGGCGAGGAGCTGCGTCACGACCCGCACGACAGGTCGCGTGAGTCCGACTGCAAGACCTGTCGGGAGGATCCGGTCGACGTCGCGACGGGCCGGATGACGCTCCCCCAGACCGACCTGGTCCTCCCCGGCTCCCTTCCGCTGGTGTTCAGCCGGACGTTCGAGTCGTCGTACCGTCTGGGCCGCTGGTTCGGACCCACCTGGGCGTGCACCGTCGACCAGCGGCTGGAGTTCGATGACGAGGGCGTGGTCCTGGTCAGCGAGGACGGCAGCCTGCTCGGCTACCCCCACCCATCGCCCGAAGCCGCGGTACTGCCGCACCTGGGCCGCAGTTGGCCGCTGGAACAGCAGGCCGACGGCGGCTACACGGTCACCGACCCTGACACGGGCCGGGTGCGCCATTTCAGCGAACACGGCCTGCTCCTGCAGATCGACGACCGCAACGGCGCCTGGATCACCTTCACGTACAACGAAGCAGGCGCCCCTGCCGCGATCTCCCACAGCGGCGGCTACGAGGTCCGCCTGACGACCTCTGACGGCCGAATAACCGGCCTGGCCCTGGCCGACGGCACCCAGATCCTCCGATACGGCTACACCGACGGACACCTCACCGAGGTCATCAACTCCTCGGGCTGCCCCTTGCGCTTCAGCTACGACGAGCTCGGCCGGATCACCTCTTGGACCGACACGAACGACCGCCACTTCGACTACACCTATGACGACCAGCACCGGTGCGTCGCCCAGTCCGGCACCAACGGCCACCTCAACGTCCGCTTCACCTACGAGCCCGGCCGCACCACGCTGACCGACTCCCTCGGCCACAGCACGCAGTTCCTGGTCAACGACCGCGCCCAGATCACCGCGGAGATCGACCCCACCGGCGGGACCACCCGCTTCGGGCACGACCGCCGCAACCGGCTCCTGGTGCGCACCGACCCCCTCGGCCACACCACCCGCCTCACGTACGACGAGGCGGGCCAGCTGATCAGCGTGACCCGCCCGGACGGCCGCGTATCGCGGGCGGAATACAACGCACTCGGCCTACCGGTGAAACTGATCGCCGCGGACGGCAGGATGACCCGCCAGACCTACGACGAGCACGGCAACCGCACCTCCGTCACCGATCCCACCGGCGCCACGACCCACTTCGCCTACGACACCCGCGGCCACCTCGCCTCAGTGACGGACGCCCTGGGCAACACCACGGCACTCCGGTGCGACCCGACAGGCCAAGTCATCTCGGTGACGGACCCCCTGGGCGGGACGACCACCTACACTCGCGATGCGTTCGGCCGCCCGATCGCCATCACGGACGCGCTGGGCCACACCACACACCTCACCTGGAGCGTCGAAGGCCGCCTCCTGCACCGCGTGCATCCCGACGGCACCGAGGAGTCCTGGACCTATGACGGCGAGGGCAACTGCCTGACCCACACGGACGCGATCGGTGGTGTCACGGTCTCCGAGTACGGCGACTTCGATCTCCTCACCGCCCGCACCGACCCGGCCGGCGCCCGCTACACCTTCAACCATGACACGCAACTCCAGCTCACCGGAGTCACCAATCCCCAAGGTCTGACCTGGACCTACGCCTATGACCCGGCCGGCCGCCTGGCCTCGGAGACTGACTTCGACGACCGCACCCTCACCTACAGGTACGACGCGTCGGGACGTCTGACCTCCCGCACCAACGCCCTTGGTGAGGTGACCACCTACGAGCACAACACACTCGGCCAGGCAATCCGCAAGGACGCGGCCGGCCTGGTCACGACGTACGAGTACGACGTCTTCGACGCCCTCGCGACAGCGTCCTCGCCGGAGGCCACGGTCACCTGGCTCCGCGACGCCTCCGGGCAGCTCCTCTCGGAGACGGTGAACGGCCGCACCCTCACGTACGGCTACGACGCCCTGGGCCGCCGCATCAGCCGCACGACACCCACGGGCGCGGAGTCCCACTGGACGTACGACGCGGCAGGCCGGCGGACCTCGCTCACCACGGCCGGTCGGACGCTGACGTTCGAGCGGGACGCAGCGGGCCAGGAGCTGGCCCGTACGCTCGGCCCGTCGCTCGCCCTCACCCACGAGTACGACGTGATGGGTCGCCGCACCGCCCAGTCCGTGGTCGGCCTGGACGGCCGCACCCTCCAGCGGCGCGGCTACAGCTACCGGGACGACGGTTACCTGACCGGCATCGACGACTCCCTCACCGGCCCGCGCACCTTCACCCTGGACGCGGCGGCCCGCGTCACGACGGTGGAGGCCGACTCCTGGTCGGAGCGCTACGCCTACGACGAGGCCGGCAACCAGGCCGCCGCCTCCTGGCCCAGCCGGCATCCCGGCGAGGAGGCCCAGGGCGCCCGCGCCTACACAGGCACCCGCATCACCCATGCAGGATCGATCCGCTACGAGCACGACGCTCTGGGCCGCATCACCCTCAGGCAGAAGACCCGGCTCTCGCGCAAGCCCGACACCTGGCGCTACGAGTGGAACACCGAAGACCTCCTGGTCGGAGTGACCACCCCGGACGGCACCCGCTGGCACTACCAGTACGACGCCCTGGGCCGCCGTACGGCCAAGCAGCGTCTGTCACCGGCCGGCACGGTCGTCGAGGAGACCCTCTTCACCTGGGACGGCACAACCCTCTGCGAGCAGAACAGCGGAGCGGTCATCCTCACCTGGACCCACCAAGGCCTCCACCCCGTCACCCAGATGGAGCGCATGACTCAGGACGAGGTTGACGACCGCTTCTTCACCATCGTCACGGACCTGGTGGGCACCCCCACCCACCTCCTCGCAGAAGACGGCACCACGGCATGGCACACCCGCGCCACGCTCTGGGGCACCACAACCTGGAACCGCGACGCGACCGCCTACACCCCGCTCCGCTTCCCGGGCCAGTACTACGACCCGGAATCCGGCCTCCACCACAACTACTTCCGCACCTATGACCCCGAAACGGCCCGCTACCTCACGCTAGACCCGTTGGGACTCGGCCCCGCGCCCAATCCCGCCACGTACGTCGATAATCCTCACTCCTGGGCCGACCCGCTGGGGCTCGCTCCGTGCCCACAACGCGCGTGGGCGGACAAGGCTGACTTCTCGAGCCAGAAGGTAATGAGCAAAAAGTTTGCCGCCCATGGGGGAGACTTCCTCGATAACCCAGGCAACCTGAACAAGGCCAACCTGCAGCTGTTCGAAGAGGCCATGCGTGAGCACATGACAGGGGATGGAACGAAGATTTACCGCTTCAACTACAGAAATCAAGGATCGGCGGTCGGATTCATCGATCCGGCATCCCAAAAGATGGTGATGCTGCGCGCTGATGGTAAGTTCTGGTCGGCCTGGAAACTGAGCGACAAACAGTTCCAGGGGATCATCGACAAAGGGTTTCTGTGGTGACCGGTTCAGGGTACGAAGAGGCATCGGGCGTGCAGGCTGCGCTCGGCCAAGACGGCGCTTTCGCGCCGTCTTGGCTGCGGGACAAATCGGTGGCTCCGGTGCCTGCGGGTCCACAGCTCGATGCGGCAGTGGCACGGCGGATCGCCGCCGGGTGCCGCGCGGTCGGGGCACCGTACGTCCTTGCCGCGAACCTCGCAGACAGCCCCGGGGCAATCACCGGCACAACGTCCCGGCTGTCCACCGACACGCAGGGCTTGGACATCCATCCGCCGTTCATGCTGTGCACGCCCGACCTGCAAGGAGCCGTCCTCTTTCCCGCGCCCGGCTATGCATTGATCGCGGGCACTTCCGCATTCATGGCGGCGGCGGTCGGAGAGGGGGTCGATACGGCACGCGCACGCTTCGGCCGTTATGCGCGCGAGCTCTCGGGCAGTCACCCGGCGCTGTCGGCCGTGGCAGTCGCCTACAGACCCGCGCACCGGGCGTGGTCCCGCCTGGGCGACATCGACCCGACGAGTGCGGCGGCGCGGCAAGTGGCGCTGCTCGACGGGTTCACCGACGGCACCTGCAGTGCACCGGACTTCGCCCACGGCTGGTGGGAGGCCCGTCGCGCTTCTCAGACGAACGGGGAACGGATCCAGGGGGCGCTCGGCGCTCTGTTCGACGAGGTGTTCATGATCCTCGAGGACTACGCCGTCGATCCCGAATTTGCCGAACCCGGGGATCTCGACGATGACGAACTTGAGGCCGCCGTCCGCGCGGCCTGGGTGGCCTTCCGGCACCGAGAAGCCGGCCGAAGCGGGAAATGAACGACCTCGGCGAGCCGGTCACGAGGAACTCGCCGACCGGCTCGTCTCCCCGGTAGGGCACGGGTGGTGGGGCTGGCGGTCTTACGCGTCGCCGCGCTCCAGCAGCAGCTTTGCTGCCCGCGCTGCGCCGTCCGTCCGGAACGCCTCCGACACCGCGGCGGCCCGGGTGCGCACCTGCGGCGTCAGGGCCGTCTCCAGGGCCGCCGACAGCGACTCGACCGTCGGGGTCGGGCCGGCGTGGGCCGCGCCGATGCCCAGGTCGGCCACGCGGCCGGCGAAGTAGGGCTGGTCCGCGCCCTGGGGGACCACCACCTGGGGCGCACCCGACCAGGTGGCCGTCGTGGTCGTGCCCGCGCCGCCGTGGTGGATGACGGCGGCGGCCCGGCGGAACAGCGCCTGGTGGTTGACCTCGCCGACGACGAAGCAGTCGTCCTCGTCGTCGATCAGGGCCAGGTCGGCCCAGCCGCGGGAGATGACCACGCGGCGGCCCTGCGCGCGGATCGCCTCGACGGCCACCCGGGCGACGTCCTGCGGATCCCGCATCGGAATGCTGCCGTAGCCGACGTACACCGGGGCCGTGCCGGCGTCCAGGAACTCCACCAGCTCCGCGGGGAGCGGCCGTTCGTCGGGCAGGACCCAAGCCCCCGTCTGCAGGACATCGAGGTCGGCCGGCTGCCGCCACGGGGCCAGGGCCGGATCGGCGGCCAGCCACGGCCGGTCGGTGAAGACGTGGTCGCGGATGTCGTCCAGCGGGGCGAGGCCGATCGACTCGCGGTAGGTGTTGATCGGCTCGCCGAACACCGCCTGCACGTCCTCGGCGTCCTGGTCCCACAGCGCGCGGTTGTCGGTGACGTCCGGCGGGAGCGGCCGGCCCGGGCGCGGGATCGGCGGGTGGTGCGGCGACGGCAGGCTGACGGGCTGGTAGCTCGCGTACACGTACGGAATCCCCAGCTGCTCGGCGGCCGCCTGGACGCCGGCGACGGCGGGTACGAGACCGGTCGCCACCAGTACGTCGAACCCCTCGGCCACCGCCATGACGTTCTGGTGGAACGCGGCGACCAGCTCGGCCGCGCGCTTGGGCACGCCGCCTGCGGTCGGCGGGACCTTGCCAGTCACCAGGTCGCGCACCGACTTGCCGGTCGGCACCATCTTCACGCCGACCACGGCCAGCCGCTTTTCGAACTCCTCGTCCGGCGGCGCGCAGACCAGCACCTGCGCGCCGAGCTCCTGCAGCCGCACGGCGAGCCCCACCAGCGGTTCGACGCCTCCGCGGGAGTCGTAGGCAGACAACAAAACGCGCATGAAGTGCTCCATTTCCGCAGCCAGTCCCTGATCTTGATCGTGATTCTGCGGGACGACCGGGGCCTTGCCGCAAGCCCCCTGGTGCGCTATACGTTGAGAGTGGCGGGAAGTGAGAACTGCCTTTTCGCCCGGCCGCGTTGGCCACCCCTACCGCCAGAACTGCGCGAGCGCCGCCTCTTTGTACGGGCTCGGGCTCACGCTCAGTTCGCCCGCGAAGGGGCGGTCCAGGACCATCACCAGCAGCAGGCTGAAGCCGATCAGGGCCGCCACCGCCGAGACGAACAGCAGCTGCATCCTCAGGCTGCGCAGCCCGAACAGGAACGTGAGCGGGAGGATGACCAGCGCGCCGCCGTACACCAGCACCTGCAGCAGCGTCGGCAGTGACGTACTGGCCATGTCGATGCGGGCCCGGCGCTGGGCGGCGACGTCGTTGAGGCGGCCCGCGGCCTCGTCGTAGAAGGTCTCGCTGCGGTGGCCGGTGGGCTCGTACGCCTGGAGCGCCTTGTACAGGCCGTGCGTCTGCTCGGCGGTCGCGTCGTAGCTGGGGCGGCCCTCGCGCATCAGCGGCCACTGGACCTCGACGACGGAGTGGACGTACTCGCCGACGGCGTGTTCCACGCGGGCGCGGTCGGCGGGCGGGAAGGCCTCGGCGCTGCGGACGATCAGGGCGAGGTCGGTGGCCTCCGTGGCGACGGTGGTCTGGGTGTTCTCGAGCTGGGTCCAGAGGGTGACGACGACGAACGCGAGGATGATGCCGTAGATCGCGCCGAACATGCCGAGGGCGACGCCGACCATCTCGTTGTGCTCGCCGCCCGCGAGGTGCGGGAAGCGGCGGCGGGCGGCCAGGCTGCCGGCCGCGGCGAGGCCGATGAAACCGCCCACCAGGATGAGGCCCAGGGTGAAGGTGGAGAAGGTGTTGAGCAACCAGAGGATCATGCGCTGATCAACGACCGACTCCGCCCGAGGGCCCGGCGCTGGACCCAGCGCCGGGACCGGGCCCCGGCCGCGGCCTCAGTGGACCTCGGGTGCCTGCGGCAGGCCCTGCAGGGCCGTGCCCGTGCCCGCGAGCGAGGAGTCGGTGGACTTCGCGGCCGCGCCGGCCGCGCCCGCCGTCACGCCCAGGGCGGTGCGCGTGTCCTGCACGGCGTGGCCCGGGTGGTCGACGATGTCGCCGACGCGCTTGGCGAGCGGGGCGACGGCCTGGCCGCTGACGGCTTCGCCGTTGGCGGTGGCGGTGGCGTCGGCGTGGGCGGCTCCGGCGGCGAGGGCGAGGGCGCCGGAGGACAGGGCGAGGGCGGCGAGGCTGCGCTTCATGGCGTTGGCGTTGACGTTCATGCCCTGGTGAACGACCTGCCGGGGGCGGGGGTCACCCCCGGTGCGGCGTGTCGCGCCCGCCGCACCCCGTTCGGGGCCGGTTTTCCCGGGCCCGGGCTCAGTCCTCGACCACCAGCGCCGGCGTCGCCTTGGTCAGGATCCCACCGCGGAAGGAGGCGGGGCTGCGGCGTGCCGTGACGGCCATGACGACCAGGCCGAGGGCCAGCCGGCCCACGCCGATGACGAAGACGCTGCCGACGCCGAGGACGGTGGAGCCGGAGCCGTACGAGGGGTCCCACATGTCGACCAGGGTCTTGAGGAAGACCCCGGCGAGCAGCAGGCCGCCCAGACCGGCAAGACGCGCGGAAACCGCAGCCATGTCCGTTTCACCCTATTCAAAAGTTTCCCGTGTGACTTTCAACCTCTCGACTCTTCGACCTTCAGCTCGGCCAGACGATCGACTGCACCTCGCTGTACGCGTGCAGCGCGTACGAGCCCACGTCCCGGCCGACCCCCGAGCGCTTGAAGCCGCCGAACGGCGCCTCCATGTTCCGGCCGATCGTGTTCACCCCGACCCCGCCCGCCCGCAGTCGGCGCGCCACCCGGAAGGCCCGCGCCGCGTCCCCGGACCACACGTAGCTCAGCAGCCCGTAGTCGCTGTCGTTGGCCAGGGCGACGGCCTCGTCCTCCCCGCCGTCGAACGGGACGACCACCACCACCGGCCCGAAGATCTCCTCCCGCACCACCCGCATCTCGCTCGTGCAGTCCACCAGCAGCGTCGGCGCCACGTAGAAGCCTCGGCCCCCGCCGTCACCGCCACCCGCACCGACCACGGGGCGCTCCCCTCCGTACGCGAGGCGCGCCCCCTCCTTCCGCCCGAGCTCGATGTACGACTCCACCCGGTCCCGGTGCGCCGCCGAGATCACCGGGCCGACCACCGTGCCCCGCTCGGCCGGGTCGCCGACCTTCATGTGCGCGAGGTAGCCGGTCAGCTTCTCCACCAGCGGCCCGTACACCGACCGGTGCACGATCACCCGGGTCGGGGCGGTGCAGATCTGCCCGCTGTAGAAGGAGAAGGTGGTGCCGATGCCGGCGACCGCCGCGTCGAGGTCGGCGTCGTCCAGCACGATCGCCGCGCCCTTGCCGCCGAGCTCCATCAGCTGCCGCTTCATCGTCCGGCCGCAGACCTCGGCGATGCGCTGCCCGACCGCCGTCGACCCGGTGAAGGACACCATGTCCACGTGCGGGGAGGCCACCGCGGCCTCGCCGACCTCCACCGACTGCCCGCCGACCACGTTCACGACACCGCGCGGGACCCCGGCCTCGGCGAGCGCCTCCGCCATCCGGAACACGGACAGCGGGTCCTGCGGGGCCGGCTTGACCACCACCGTGTTGCCCATGGCCAGGGCCGGGGCCACCTTGCCCGCCGGGTTGGCCCACGGGTTGTTGTACGAGGTGATGCAGGTGACCACGCCGACCGGCTGGCGCACCTCCAGCGCGCCCAGGATGCTCGCGCGGCCCATCGGCCCGGCCTCGGTGACCTGCGGCGGCAGACCCCGCTCCACCGGTTCCAGGGCGCCCTTGGCGTACCGCCGGAACCGGGCCACCCCGACGCCGACCTGCATGCCGCGGGCGATCGCCGTCGTGGCGCCCGTCTCGGCGCGGGCCAGCTCCGACCACGGCTCGTACTGCCGCTGGATGATGTCCGCGGCCCGGTCCAGCATCGCCGCCCGCTCCTCCGGCCGGGTGCGCGCCCAGCCCTCGAAGGCCTCGGCGGCCGCCGCGGCCGCCTCCAGGACCTGGGCGGGCGAGGCCTCGGGGGCCAGTCCGACCACCGACTCGTCCGCGGGGTTGACCACCTCGTAGTGGCCGCCGGCCGGCTCGACCCAGTCGCCGCCGATGAAGAGCCGCTGCGGACCCGTCCGCGTTCCCGTTCCCGTTCCCGTTCCCATCGTCATCGGGTGCTCACCGTCCGCGTGTCGCGGCCCGAGCGCAGCACGGTGCCCGGGACCGCGCCCGTCACCTCGTCGTCGCGAACCGTCTCCACGCCGTTGACCCGTACCGACACGATCCCGACCGCCCGCGCGTCCAGCCGCGGGCTGTTGCCCGGCAGGTCGTGCACGAGCGTCGCCGGCCCGGCGTCGATGCGCTCCGGGTCGAACAGCACCAGGTCCGCGTGCCAGCCCTCGGCGATCCGGCCGCGCTCGCGCAGCCCGAACAGCTGCGCCGGATCGTCGGTGAGCATCCGTACCGCCTGCTCCAGCGGCAGCAGCTTCCGGCCGCGCAGGCAGTCCCCGAGGAAGCGGGTCGTGTACGGGGCCCCGCACATCCGGTCCAGGTGCGCGCCCGCGTCGGAGCCGCCCAGCATGACGTCCTCGTGCTGCCAGGTCTCGGCGCGCAGGGCCCAGCTGGCCGGGTCGTTGTCGGTCGGCATCGGCCACAGGACGGTGCGCAGGTCGTCGTTGGCGCAGATCTCGACGAGGCACTGGAAGGGGTCCTGACCGCGCTCGGCGGCGATGTCGCGGACGACGCGGCCGCTGTGCCCCTCGTTGTCCTTGCTGTACGTGTCCCCGATGACGTAGCGCCCGAAGTCGGCCAGGCGGCGGAACACCCCGGCCTCCTTGCTGTCGGCGCGGCGCAGCATCTCGGCGCGGACGGCGGGGTCGCGCAACTTCGCGATCCGCTCGGGCACGGGCAGGCCCAGGACCTCGCCCCAGCCGGGGATCAGGTTCAGGGCGCAGAACGTGCCGAGGGACATGTTCATGGGGGTGAGGATCGGCATCGTGAGCGCGACGATGCGGCCGCCGGCCTTGCGGGCGCGCTCGCTCGGGACGAGCTGGCGCGGGACGCGTTCGGGGACGGCGGCGTCGATGGTGAGGACGTTCCAGTTCAGGGGGCGGCCGGCGGCGGCGGACATCTCCACGAAGAGGTCGATCTCGGCGTCGGAGAACTGGTCCAGGCAGCCCGCGACGATCGCCTCCAGCTGGGTGCCCTCGTGCTCGCCGACCGCCTCGCAGAGGGCGAGCAGCTCGGCGGGGCCGGCGTGGCGGGAGGCGACGGGGGCGCCGTCGCCGTCGGAATGGGTGGAGGACTGGGTCGTGGACAGGCCCCAGGCGCCGGCGGCCATGGCGTCGTGGAGCAGGTCGACCATTTTGCGGAGCTGGTCGGGGGTCGGCTGCCCGCCGACGGCGTCCTCGCCCATCACGTAGCGGCGCAGGGCGCAGTGGCCCACCATGAAGCCGGCGTTGACGGCGATGCGGCCCTCCAGGGCGTCGAGGTACTCGCCGAAGGAGGACCAGGACCAGTCCACGCCCTCCTCCAGGGCGGCCAGCGCCATGCCTTCCACTTTGCTCATCATGCGGCGGGTGTAGTCGGCGTCCCGGGGGCGGGCCGGGTTGAGGGGGGCCAGGGTGAACCCGCAGTTGCCGCCGGCGACGGTGGTCACGCCGTGGTTCATGGAGGGGGTGGCGTACGGGTCCCAGAAGAGCTGGGCGTCGTAGTGGGTGTGCGGGTCCACGAAGCCGGGGCAGAGGACGAGGCCGGTGGCGTCCTCGGTGGTGCGGGCGTCTTCGGTGACGGTGCCGGGGGTGGCGATCACGGCTATGCGGCCGCCCCGCAGGCCGACGTCTGCGGGGCGGGCGGGGGTGCCGGTGCCGTCCACGACGGTCGCGCCCTTGATCAGGTGGTCCAGCATGACGGTGACGTCCCTTCGCTTTGGTGTCCTGACCCCTGGGGCCCGCCCGAGCGCCCGCGCCTCAATCGCCGGCGGGGCTGGATGTGCCGGACCCCCGGCTCAGGTGGCGGCGGAACCAGCCGGGCTTCTGGGGCTCCGCCCCGGACCCCGTGCCTCGAACGCCGGCGAGGCTGGCTTTGCCGGACCCCCGCCTCGAAAGCGGGGGGCCGGCACATTTCGGCCCCGCCGGCGATTGAGTGGGGGTCCCCCCGGACGGAGTCCGGGGGAGGGTCCGTGCGGAGCCCGGCTCCGGCGGCCCGGGTCAGGCCGACTGGCGGAAGCGGGTCGTGCGGTGGATCGGGTCGGTGTCTATCTTCGGGATGACGTGTTCGCCGATCAGCTTGATCGTCGTCATGGTGTCCTCGTAGGACACCCCCGTCGGCAGGCCGAACGACAGCTGGTCGGCGCCGGCCTGCTCCCACCGCTTGCACTGGGCCAGGACCTCGGAGGGATCACCGCAGATCAGCAGCTCCTCCGCGATCAGGAGCTCGATGATCTCCGCGTTGTACTCCGGCAGGATCTCCGGCCACTGCGGAATCGCCTCCGGCCGCGGGAAGGTGTCGTGGTAGCGGAAGACCAGCGACTGGAAGCGGTTCATGTTCGCGTTGACCGCGATCTCGACCGCCTTGTCGTGGGTCTCCGCGCAGATCGCGGTCGAGGTGACCATCACGTTGTCGTTGACGAAGGCACCGATGGCCTTGGCCTCCTGGATGGCCGTCTTGTACTGCTCCAGCACCCACTCCATGTCCGAGACCTTCTGGACGCTGAAGCCGAGGACCCCGAGGCCCTTCTTCGCCGCCATCGCGTACGAGGACGGCGACCCGGCGGCGTACCACATGGCCGGGTGGGCCTTGCCGTACGGCTTGGGGAAGATCTTGCGCGGCGGCAGCGACCAGTGCTTGCCCTGGAACCCCTCGTACTCCTCCTGGAGGAACATCTTGGGGAACTCCGCGATGGTCTCCTCCCAGATCTCCTTGGTGTGGTTCATGTCCGTGACGCCGGGCAGGAAGCCGAGGATCTCGTGGCTGCCGGCGCCGCGCCCGGTGCCGAACTCGAAGCGGTCCTTGGAGAGGTGGTCGAGCATGGCGACCTTCTCGGCCACCTTCACCGGGTGGTTGACGGGCGCCAGGGGGTTGAAGATGCCCGAGCCGAGGTGGATCCGCTCGGTGGCGTGGGCGAGGTAGGCGAGGAAGACCTCGTTGGCCGACAGGTGGGAGTACTCCTCCAGGAAGTGGTGCTCGGAGGCCCAGGCGTACTTGAAGCCGGACTTGTCGGCCTGGATGACGTACTCGGTCTCCTCGATCAGCGCCTTGTGCTCTGCCTCGGGGTCGACCTTGGACCGCGCCTGGGGGACGTATCCCTGCACGAAGAGCCCGAATTCCAAGGGGGTTCACCGTCCTTTGATTTCTGACGTCTCGTCAGATTCGATGGGTCGACTGTTCCATCGGGGAGGCCGGAGCGTCAATACCTGACGCTCCATCAGGCCGCGCGCGGAACGAACCGCTCACAGCACGCTCACGCCCGCCATCCAGCCGCCGTCCACCACGAACGGCTGCCCGGTGATGTACGAGGAGTCCTCGCTGCTCAGGAACAGCGCCAGCCGCGCGATCTCCTCCGGCCGCCCCGCCCGCCCCATCGGCACGACCCGCCGGTACAGCTCCGCCATCGCCTCCCGCGCCTCGTCGCCCATGTTCGCCGGGTCGAGCAGGCCGGGGTTGGCCATCGGCGTGTCCACCGCGCCCGGGCACATCGCGTTCACCCGGATGTTCCGGCCCGCCAGCTCAAGTGCGGCCACCCGCGTCAGGCCGACGATCGCCGCCTTCGTGGCCGCGTACGCACCCACGTACGCCATGCCCGTCAGGCCGGTGTACGAGGAGGTGTTGACGATCGTGCCGCCGCCGGCCGCCTCGATCTCCGGGGCCACGGTCTTGATGCCGAGGAACGCACCGACCTGGTTGACCTGCACCACCTCCTGGAACTCCGCCAGCGGCGTCGCGGTCAGCTCGTTGAAGCGCAGGATGCCCGCGTTGTTGACCAGCCCGTCGATCGGGCCGAAGGCCTCCTTGGCGGCGGCCGTCGCGGCCGCCCAGTCCTCCTCCCGGCTCACGTCCAGGCGCACGTAGCGCGCCCGGTCCTCGCCTATCTCCTTGGCCACGGCGGCGCCCTGCTCGTCCAGCACGTCGCCGAGGAGCACCTTGGCCCCCTCGGCGGCGAACAGGCGCGCCTCCTGCTCGCCCTGCCCGCGCGCCGCACCGGTGATGATCACCACACGCCCGTCCAGCTTGCCCATGTCTGCTCTCCTAGTCGTTGAGGAGGGGGGCCACCTCGGCCCCGAATGCGGTGATCTGGTCGGTCAGCTCGGACCGGTCGCGGCTGCGGAAGCGGACCTGGATCTGGTCGACGCCGAGCGTCCGGTACGCGCGCAGCGACTCGGCGAGCACCTCCGGCTTGCCGGCCAGGGTCCGGCGGCCGGTGTCCCAGCCGGGCTCGCCGACGTACAGCGCCTCGGTGATCGCACCGAACTCGAACGGACCGGTGGCCCCGGCCGCCTCGCGCAGCTCCCTGATCCGGGCGATCTGCGCGGGCAGCCGGTCGCGCGGGTCGCCCTGCGGGAGCCAGCCGTCGCCCCGGACCGCGGCGCGGCGCACGGCCGCGGGGGACGAACCGCCGACCCAGACGGGGACGCGGGCCTGGGCGGGGCGGGGCCGCTGGCCGAGGTCCCGGAAGGAGAACCGCTCGCCCTCGAACGCCGGGTACTCCTCGGGGCCGAGGGCGGCTCTCAGCGCGTCCAGGGTCTCGTCGAGCAGGGCGCCGCGGCCGGCGAAGTCGACGCCGAGGACCTCGAACTCCTCCTGGACGTGTCCCGCCCCGACGCCCAGGACCAGCCGGCCGCCCGCGAGGTGGTCGAGGGTGGCGTACTGCTTGGCGGAGAGCAGCGGATGGCGCAGGCCCAGGATCGCGACGTGGCTCAGCAGCCGCACCCGCTCGGTGATCCCGGCCAGGAAGGCCAGCGTCGCCACCGGGTCGTACCAGACGGTGCCCATGGGGCCGGCGAGGCGGCGCGGGATGGCGACGTGGTCGCAGGTGGCGATGTATCCGAAGCCCGCCCGGTCGGCGGCCCGCGCCACCTCGGCCAGGTCGGCCGCACCGGCCGCGGCCTCCCAGGGTTCGGCGTAGAGGGTGCTCTGCGACTGGATCGGGAGCTGCATGCCGTAGGCCAGCCGGCCTTCGGGGAACGTGCGTGTTGCCGTGCCGGGCGTGCCGGCCGTGCCTGCTGTTTCCGTCATTGGTCCCCGCCTCGCCTTCGTCGCGTTCGTCGCGTCCGTCGCGCCGGAGACATGGTGGTAGCTGACGGTTCGTCAGACAAGAGGCAGGGGGTAGGGATGGACGCCGTAACTGCCGTGACCGGTGCAGCCGTTCGTCGTACGCTGGGATGATGAGGATTCCCAGGCAGGCTGCGCGGATCGTTGTTCTCTCGCCCGGTGGGGACGTGTTCCTGTTCCGGGAGAACAACGTGGAGGTCGGGATCCACTGGCTGCCCCCGGGCGGCGGGATCGAGACCGGGGAGACGCCCGAGGAGTGCGTGCTGCGGGAGTTGCGGGAGGAGACCGGCTGGACCGATCTCGAACCGCAGCGGCTGCTGTGCACCTGGGAGCACGACTTCACGCACGAGGGCGTCCCGGTCCGCCAGCACGAGCACATCTACGTGACCACCGGCCCGCGGCGCGACCCCGTGCCGGAGTCGCCCGACGCGTACTGGCGGTGGCTGTCGCCCCAGGCGCTGGCCGCGCTGGGCGAGCCGTCGTGGCCGCCGCGGCTGGCCGAGCTGCTGGGACGGGAGCAGCCCGTACACCTGGGGCTGGTGGGCTGAGCCCACCGGCCCGATTCAGCCTCGCCGGCGAGGCCGGAGGCGGGCTGAGCCCACCGGTCGGGGTCGCTCAGCGGCGGCCGGCCGCCGTGGCCTTGGCGTACAGGGTGGCCGCGTAGTCGCCGAGGATGGTGCTCGTGGAGACGTCGTCGGTGTCGCCGCCCGTCAGGACGCCGATGATGCGGCCGTCGCGCGCGAGCCAGGCGCTGCCGCTCGTCCCGCCGGGGAAGTCCGCGCAGTCGAAGCGCTGCTCGGTCGGGGTCTCGCGGATCGCCTGGGCGGTGCAGGTGCGCGGGACCTTGCGGTCCGCCGGGTAGCCGGTGACGGTGATCTCCTCACCGGTGCGGCCCGTGGTGTCCAGGGGGGCGCCGCCGGTCAGGTCCTCGATGTTGCGGCCCTTGTCGTCCGGGGCGAGGCGGGCGAAGGCGAGGTCGTAGTCGTCGTCGGTGTCGTCCGCCCAGCGCGGGTCCTCGAAGACCTCCTCGATCTTCCAGGAGCCGTACGGGGCCTGGCCGTTCGCGTACGCGGGTGCGAAGACGGCGCCACTCCCGTCGGCCTTGCCGGCGAGCAGGCAGTGCCCGGCGGTGACGATCAGGTTCTTGCCCGGACTGCGCACGACGGTGGCGGTGCAGAAGTGGTCACCCTGCACGCTGCCCTGGAACAGGGCGCCGGTGAAGGCCGGTGAGGTGCCCGGCTTCGGGGTGCCGGAGGTGGTCAGCTGGGGCTGCTTCGCCGATTGCGGGCGCGAACTCGCAGTGGGCGCGGGCTGTGCGGGGGCGGCGGCCTTGACGCGGGTTTCCGGTTGGCTGCCGGCGTCCGGCACCACGTAGGTCATGGCAGCGGACGCGCCGAGCGCCGCCGCGGCGCACAACACGCCGGTCACCAAGGTCCGCTTGTCCACCACTGCCGCCCCTTCAGCTTTGCTCTGGCGAAGCATGCCTTGGCCTTCCCGTTCGCCGCAAGGGGCGGGTCGGACGGACGCCGCCGCCCCGCCCGACCCTTGCGTCCCGCTACGCCCCCGCCCAGAGTCCTTCCGGGGTCAGTCCCAGCAGGTCGATCGCGTTGCCGCGCACGATGCGCTCGACGACGTCCGGTGCGAGGTGGCCCATCTGGCTCTCGCCCACTTCGCGGGATTTGGGCCAGGTGGAGTCGGAGTGCGGGTAGTCCGTCTCGTAGAGGACGTTGCCCACACCGATGGCGTCGAGGTTGCGCAGCCCGAAGGCGTCGTCGAAGAAGCAGCCGAAGACGTGCTCGGCGAACAGCTCGGCGGGCGGGCGCAGCACCTTGTCGGCGACGCCGCCCCAGCCGCGGTTCTCCTCCCAGACCACGTTGACGCGCTCCAGGATGTACGGGATCCAGCCGATCTGGCCCTCCGCGTACATGATCCGGAGGTTCGGGAAGCGCTCGAACTTGCCGCTCATCAGCCAGTCGACCATCGAGAAGCAGCAGTTGGCGAAGGTGATGGTGGAGCCGACGGCGGGCGGGGCGTCGGCCGAGGTGGACGGCATGCGCGAGGACGAGCCGATGTGCATGGCGATCACGGTGCCGGTCTCGTTGCAGGCGTCGAGGAAGGGGTCCCAGGCGTCGGTGTGGATGGAGGGGAGCCCGAGGTGCGGGGGTATCTCGGAGAAGGCGACGGCGCGCACCCCGCGCGCGGCGTTGCGGCGGACCTCTGCGGCGGCGAGTTCGGCGTCCCACAGGGGGATGAGGGTGAGCGGGATGAGCCGGCCGCGGGCTTCGGGGCCGCACCATTCCTCGACCATCCAGTCGTTGTACGCGCGGACGCCGAGCAGGCCGAGCTCGCGGTCCTTGGCCTCCGTGAAGGTCTGGCCGCAGAAGCGGGGGAAGGTGGGGAAGCAGAGCGCGGACTGGACGTGGTTGACGTCCATGTCGGCGAGGCGGTCGGGCACGGAGAAGGAGCCGGGGCGCATCTGCTCGTACGTGATGACCTCGAGCCGGATCTCGTCGCGGTCGTAGCCGACGGCGGTGTCGAGGCGGGTGAGGGGGCGGTGGAGGTCCTCGTAGACCCACCAGTCGCCGATCGGGCCGTCGTCGCCCTTGGCGCCCATGACCGGGGCGAACTTGCCCCCGAGGAAGGTCATTTCCTTGAGCGGTGCGCGGACGATGCGGGGACCGGTGTCGCGGTAGCGGGACGGGAGCCGGTCCCGCCAGACATGGGGGGGCTCAACCGTGTGGTCGTCCACCGAGATGATCTTCGGAAAGGTCTCCATGGCTCCCACCGTAGCGTTCATCTGACGAACCGTCAGCTACTTGGGGAGTGATCGGTTCGACACGGGCTGACGGGTACGAGCAAGACAGGGCAGACTGGCCCTTACACCGACGGAAGGCAGGGGGGACGACAGATGGACGGCATACCGGCCATCCCGCACCAGCGGAACCACCCCGGGGCCGCCCCGGCCGCCCCGGCCGCCCCGGGGCCGAAGGCTGCGCCCGCCCCGGCGGCGCACACCCCCGTGCCCGAGGCGGCCACGTCCGCCGGAGCACCCGCAACCGAATCCCCGGCCGCCGCATCAACCACCGCGGCCCCGGCAGCCACGGCCGGAGCCACCGCCGCAACCGGAGCCGCATCCGCAGCAACCGCCGCAGCCGCCAAAGCCGACCCGGCCGGCTCCCGCTTCGCCGTCCTCGGCCCGATCCGCGCCTGGCGCGGCAGCGAGACCGTGCCCTCCGGCACCCCGCAGCAGCGCGCCCTGCTCGCCGCGCTCCTGCTGCGCGACGGCCGTACCGCCACGGCCGCCGAGCTGATCGACGCCATCTGGGGCGAGGACCCGCCGCAGCAGGCCCTGGCCACCATCCGGACGTACGCCTCCCGCCTGCGCAAGGTCCTCGCGCCGGGCACGCTCGTCACCGAGTCCGGCGGATACGCCATCCACACCCCCACCGGCACCCTCGACCTCGGCGTCGCCCGCACCCTCGCCGCCGACGCCGAGCAGGCCCGCACCGGCGGCGACCGCGCCCTCGCCCGTACGCTGCTCGCCCGCGCCCTCGACCTGTGGGACGGCGAGCCGCTCGCCGGGGTCCCGGGACCGGCCGCCGAGACCGAGCGCTCCCGGCTGGTGGAGTGGCGCCTGCAGCTGCTGGAGACCCGCCTGGACCTGGACCTGGAGGTCGGCCACCACGCCGAGGCCGTCTCCGAGCTGACCGCCCTGACGGCCGCCTATCCGCTGCGCGAGCGGCTGCGCGAGCTCCTCATGCTCGCCCTGTACCGCAGCGGCCGGCAGGCCGAGGCCCTCGCCGTGTACGCCGACACCCGCCGCCTCCTCGCCGACGAGCTCGGTGTCGACCCGCGGCCCCAGCTGGCCGCGCTGCAGCAGCGCATCCTGCGCGCCGACGCCGAGCTGGCCTGCGCCGAGGCCCCGGCCCGGGCCTCCGCGCCCCGCCACGTCCGGCCCGCCCAACTGCCCGCCACTGTGCCGGACTTCACGGGCCGGGCCACCTTCGTCAGCGAGCTCGGCGACATCCTCTCCACCGCCGACGGGCAGGTCATGGCCGTCTCCGCGCTCGCGGGGATCGGCGGCGTCGGCAAGACCACCCTCGCCGTGCACGTCGCGCACGCCGCCCGCCCGCACTTCCCCGACGGCCAGCTCTACGTCGACCTCCAGGGCACCGAGCCCCGCCCCGCCGAGCCCGTCGCCGTCCTCGGCTCCTTCCTGCGGGCGCTCGGCACCCCCGACACCGCGATCCCCGACACCGCCGACGAGCGGGCCGCGCTCTACCGCTCCACCCTCGACGGCCGGCGCGTCCTGGTCCTGCTCGACAACGCCCGCGACGCCGCCCAGGTCCGCCCGCTGCTGCCGGGCACCGCCGGCTGCGCCGCGCTGGTCACCAGCCGGGTCCGCATGGCGGGCCTCGCCGGGGCCCATCTCGTCGACCTGGACGTGATGAGCCCCGAGGAGGCCCTCCAGCTGTTCACCCGGATCGTGGGCGCCGAGCGGGTCGGCGCCGAGCGGCAGGCCGCCCTCGACGTCGTCGGCGCCTGCGGCTTCCTGCCGCTCGCGATCCGCATCGCCGCCTCCCGGCTGGCCGCCCGCCGCACCTGGACCGTCTCCGTCCTCGCCGCCAAGCTCGCCGACGAGCGCCGCCGCCTCGACGAGCTCCAGGCCGGCGACCTCGCCGTCAAGGCCACCTTCGAGCTCGGCTACGGCCAGCTGGAACCCGCCCAGCAGCGCGCGTTCCGCCTCCTCGGCCTCGCCGACGGGCCCGACATCTCCCTCGCCGCCGCGGCCGCCGTACTCGACCGGACCGAGCACGACACCGAGGACCTGCTGGAGGCTTTAGTCGACTGCTCGCTCCTCGAATCGGCAGCCCCGGGCCGCTACCGCTTCCACGACCTCGTACGCCTCTACGCGCGTGCGTGCGCCGAGCGCGACGAGCAGCCGCCGAGCGAGCGGGACGCCGCCCTGGACCGCCTGCTGGACTTCTACCTCGCCACCGCCTCCGCCGTGTACGCGGTCGAGCGGCCCGGCGACCGGCTCCCCGCCCACCTCTCCGCCACCCGCTACCCCGGCCTGCGCTTCACCGAGCCCCGCTCCGCCCTGGACTGGCTGTACGCGGAGGCCGACCCGCTGCTCGCCTGCGTACGGCAGTCGGCCGTGCGCACGACCGGGCAGGCGGACGTGCTGCGCCGGGCCGCGGACCTGCTGTGGGCGGCCAAGGACCTCGCCGAGTCCGGAGCCAACTCCAAGCAGTACGAGTCCGCCGCCGGGGCCCTGCGCGACGCCGCGCACGCCGCGAAGGACCCGCACGCCGAGGGCCGCGCCCGCACCGCCCTGACCAACGTCCACCTGGTCGCGGGCCGCTTCGCCGAGGCCGACGACGAGGCCCGCCAGGCCATGGTCCTGGCCCGCGAGGCCGGCGACCCGCTGCCCAGCTGCTGGGCGCCCAACGACCGCGGGATCATCGCCCTCTACCAGGGCCGGCACGCCGACGGCGAGCGCTACCTGCTGGAGGCCATCGAGAACTTCCGCGCCGACGGCAACCACATCGGCGAGGCCAGCGCCCTGTGCAACCTCTCCCGCATCCACGTGGAGCTGGGCCGGCTCGGCAGCGCGATCGACCTCGCCGAGCAGGGCATCGCCATATACGACCGGATGGGCCTGACCCTGCGGCTCGCCAACGGCCGCTACGCGCTCGGCATCGCCCTGACCGAGGCGGGCCGGCTCGGCGAGGCGCAGGCGCAGCTGACGGAGGCGCTGTCGCTCTTCCACGACAACCGCCAGCCGCTGTGGGAGGGTGTCACCCACTTCCGGCTGGCGGTGGCCCACCTGGCGGCGCACCGTCCCACCCTGGCCGCCGCGCACGCCGAGCAGGCGATCGCGCTGCGCGGGATCGGCGGGGAGTGGCGGCGGGCCACGGTGCTGACCGTCCTCGGCAAGGCGCTGCGGCGGCTCGGGCAGCGGGACCGGGCGCGGGTGTGCTGGCGGGACGCGGAGTCGATCTTCGCGCAGCTGGGGTCGGCGGAACTGGCCGAGGTGCAGGCGCTCCTGGCGTCGGAAATCGCGGCCTGACGGGCCCGGTTACCCTCTGAGCTGCGCGGACGGAAGCTGAACGAGGCATTCATCGTTCGTTTATCGCCGCGCGCCACCATGGATGCATCGACTCACCGCGTCGGGGGGCGCGGAGAGTCCGCTGGAGGAAAACCCGTTCGGCGGTCCGCGGGGGAATCGCCGAACGGGCCCGACCCATCCATCAGGAGATCCGATGACGACGAACGAGAACAGCCTGCCGGCCGACGCCGACATCATCCCGCTCGACAACCACGCTTCGGGCATCGAGATCAAGCCGCTCGACAGCCACGCGGGGAACGCCGACATCACGCCGATGGACAACCACGCCTCCGGCATCGAGATCAAGCCGCTCGACCAGCCGCTCGACAAGCCGGCTGCGGACGAGGGGATCGTGTCGCTGGACAACCACGCGTCCGGTCCGCGTCCGTAAGTCCGCACGACGTCCCACGGGGGATACGGGGGACGCACGCGGGAGCTCCACCACGGGGGATTCACGGGGGAATCAGGTGGAGCTCCTCCACCGGGGGGGCTGGGGGGAGTACGGGGGAGCACGGCCCCACGGGGGAACACGGGGGCACGGGGGGGCAACACGGGGGAGCACGGCCCCCGGGGGACACGGGGGAGGAACCGTCCCACGGGGGAGCACGGGGAAACCAGAACCACGGGGGAGCACAACGCAGGGAACGGCGGCCGCGGTGGCCCGGAGGGGGAGCCACCGCGGCCGCCGCGCTGCGTGCGTCACTAGGCTGGGGGCGTGTTCACCTCACAGGGACCGAGCCTGCGCGAGCTCGCCGTACAGGCCCTCTCTTCGGTCGAGCGGGGCTACGACCTGCTCGCGCCGAAGTTCGACCACACGCCGTTCCGCACCCCGGACCGCGTCCTCGACGCCGTCGAGGAGACCCTCGCCCGGTACGAGGGCTCCTTCGGCTCCGGCCTGGACCTGTGCTGCGGCACCGGCGCGGGCATCGGCATGCTGCGCCGGCTGTGCCGGGAGCGGGTCACCGGCGTCGACCTGAGCGCGGGCATGCTGGCCGAGGCCGAGCGGGTGTACGGGGACGGCGGGGGCGCCGGCCCGGGCGACACCGCCGGCCGGGTCGGCTTCGTCCGGGCCGATGCGCGGGCGCTGCCGGCCGCGCTGGACGACGCGTACGACCTGGCGGTCAGCTTCGGGGCGTTCGGGCACTTCCTGCCGACGGAGCGGCCCGCCCTGTTCTCCGGGGTCCACCGGGCGCTGCGCGCGGGCGGGGTGTTCGCCTTCCCGATCGGGGCGCCGCTCGCGCCGGGCTCGCCCCTGTGGTGGCTGGTGGCCGGCTTCGACGCGGCGATGCGGGTGCGCAACGCGGTGTGGCGGCCGCCGTTCGTCATGTACTACCGGACCTTCCCGCTGGGCGGGGTCCGGGCGGACCTGCGGGCGGCCGGGTTCACGGTGGAGACCGTACCGCTGGAGCAGTTCGGGCGGCGGCCGGACGGCAGCCCGCGGCTGCGGCTGGTGCTCGCCCGCAAGGGCTCCCGTCCGGCCTGACGCCGCCGCGCCTGCTCCTGCTACCGGGCGCGCAGCTCCCGTTTGAGGACCTTGCCGCTCGCGTTGCGCGGGAGTTCGGCGACGAACTCCACGGCACGCGGGACCTTGTAGTTGGCCATCTCCCGCCGCGACCAGGCGATCAGGTCGTCCGCGGTCAGCGTGGAGCCCGGGCGCCGGACCGCGTACGCCTTGCCGACCTCGCCGAGGCGGGGATCGGGGATGCCGACGACGGCGACGTCGGCTATGTCCGGGTGCAGGCCGAGGAGCTGCTCGATCTCGGCGGGGTAGGCGTTGAAACCGCCGACGATGAACATGTCCTTGATCCGGTCGGTGATGCGCAGGTTTCCGTCGGGGTCGAGGACGCCGACGTCGCCGGTGCGCAGCCAGCCGTCCGGGGTGATCGCCTCGGCGGTCTCGGCCGGGGCCTCGAAGTAGCCCTGCATGACGTGGTGGCCGCTGACCCACACCTCGCCGGGCTCGCCCGCGGGCAGCGCGGAGCCGTCGGCGGCGGCGATGCGGACGCGGGTGCCGGGGATGGCGCGGCCGGAGGTGGTGGCGATGACCTCGTCCGGGTCGCCGCGGCGGCACATGGTGACGATGCCGCCTGCCTCGGAGAGCCCGTAGGCGGTGAGGACGGTGGCGATGTGCAGCTCGCCGCGGAGCCGCTCGACGAGCCGGAGCGGGACGACGGCGGCACCGGTGACGACGAGGCGCAGCGCGGAGAGGTCGTGGTGGTCGCGCTGGGGGTGGTCGAGGAGGGACTGGTGGAGGGTGGGCGGGCCGGGGAGTACGGAGATCCGCTCGGCGGCGATGTTGGCGAGGGCGGTGTCCACGCTGAAGACCGGCTGGGGGACCATCGTGGCCCCGCGCATGAGACAGGCGAGGATGCCGGCCTTGTAGCCGAAGGTGTGGAAGAAGGGGTTCACGATCAGGTAGCGGTCGCCCTCGCGCAGGCCGGCGAGGGCGCTCCACACCTCGTAGCAGCGCAGGGACTGGGCGTGGGTGATGACGGCGCCCTTGGGGCTGCCGGTGGTGCCGGAGGTGTAGATGATGTCGGAGGGGGCTTCGGGGCGGATGGCTTCGGCCCGCCGGCGCACCGCCGCGGCGGGCACGGTGTCGCCCCCGGCCAGGAAGTCCTTCCAGGTCCGGAAGTCGGCGGGGGCGTCGTCGGAGAGCACCACGACCTGTTCGAGGTGCGGCAGCCCGGGCAGCGGCCCGCGGCCGCCGGCTGCGGCTCCGGCTCCGGCTCCGGCTGCGGCTGCGGCTCCGGCTGCGGCTCCGGGCGCAACGGCCTGCGGCCCCTCCCCCGCCCCGGCCTTCCCCGCGGCTCGCCGCAGGGAGGCCACGTAGGAGGTACCGAGGAAGGTGCCGGTGACGAAGAGCAGGCGGGCGCGGCTGCGCCGCAGGACGTACGCCGCTTCCGTGCCCTTGAAGCGGGTGTTGAGCGGGACGAGGACGGCGCCGGCCGAGACCGCGCCCAGGGCGGAGACGATCCAGTCGAGGGTGTTGGGCGCCCAGACGGCGACGCGGTCGCCGGCCCCGATGCCGGCGGCGATCGCGGCGGCCGCAGCCCGTTCGACGCGGGCGCCGAGCTCTGCGTAGGTGATGCGGATGCGGCCCTCCACCACCGCCTCCCGGTCGGCGTACCGCGCGGCGGCGGCGCGGACCAGTCCGGCGATGCTCCCCCAGCGCAGGTCCCCCCGCGCGTCCTCGACCTCCGGTGTCGCCGCGGGTGCGGCGCCGGCTGCCCCTGCGTCCTCGTCCATCGTCCGACCTCCCCGGGAACCGGTAGCTGACTGTTCGTCAGATTAGCTGTAGCCTTCGCGGCTGTCAGCACTGGCGCAGCCCCCGGAGGTGGCGATGGCGGCAACACTCAAGGACGCCACGGCGATAGTCGGCATCGGGCAGACGGCCTTCGCCCGGCAACTCCCCGAGTCCGAGAAGGAACTGGCCTGCCGGGCGATCCTCGCCGCCCTCGCGGACGCCGGCATCGCACCCTCCGAGGTCGACGCCTTCGCCTCGTACACCATGGAGGAGACCGACGAGGTCGAGGTCGCCAAGGCCATCGGCGCCGGCGACCTCACCTTCTTCTCCAAGGTCGGCTACGGCGGCGGCGGCTCCTGCGCCACCGTCGGCCACCTCGCCGCCGCCGTCGCCACCGGCCAGGCCACCGTCGGCGTGGCCTGGCGCTCCCGCAAACGCGGCTCGGGCCCCAGACCGTGGAAGAACACCGCGGTGCAGCTGCCCACCCCCGGCCAGTGGACCCGCCCCTTCGGGCTGCTTCGGCCCGCCGACGAGATCGCGATGCTGGCCCGCCGCTACATGCACGAGTACGGCGCCACCCGCGACCACCTCTTCAACGTGGCCATGGCCTGCCGCAACCGGGCCAACGAGAACCCCGCCGCGATCATGTACGAGCGGCCGCTGACCCGCGAGATGTACATGACCTCCCGCATGATCAGCGAACCGCTGTGCCTCTTCGACAACTGCCTGGAGACCGACGGCGCGCTGGCCTGCGTCATCGTCTCCGCAGAGCGGGCCCGGGACTGCCGGCAGCAGCCGGTGTACGTGCACGCCGTCGCCCAGGGCCTGCCCGCCCAGCACCACGGCATGGTCAACTACTGGAACGACGACCCGCTGTCCGGGCCCGCCTGGACCGCCGCCCGGCACCTGTGGAAACAGGCCGACTTCGGGCCGCAGGACGTCGACGTCGCCCAGATCTACGACGCCTTCACCCCGCTGATCCCGCTGTCCCTGGAGGGCTACGGCTTCTGCGGGCGCGGCGAGGGCGGCGCCTTCACCGAGGGCGGGGCCCTGGAGACGGGCGGCCGGCTGCCGATCAACACCGGCGGCGGGGGCCTGTCGGAGGCCTACGTCCACGGCTTCAACCTGATCAACGAGGGCGTCAAGCAGCTGCGCGGCACCTCCACCGCCCAGGTGCCGGACGCCGCCACCTGCCTGGTGACGGCGGGCGAGGGCGTCCCGACGTCCGCGATCCTGCTGCGCGCGTGAGGAGCGAAGCCATGACGGACACCACCACCGCTGCCGGTATTGCCGCCGAGGACCTGCTCCTGCCCGTCCCCGACGAGGACGGCGCCCCGTTCTGGGAGTACGCCGCCCGCGGTGAACTCCGCATCCAGGCCTGCACCGCCTGCGGCAGGCTCCGCTTCCCGCCGCGCCCCTGCTGCCCGCACTGCCAGTCCTTCGGCTCCGCGTGGCAGCCGATGAGCGGCAAGGGCCGGATCTGGTCGTACGTGCGGCCGCATCCGCCGCTGCTGCCCGCGTACGCCGCGCAGGCCCCGTACAACGTGGTCCTCGTGGAGCTCGCCGAGGCCCCGCACATCCGGCTGGCCGGGAACCTGGTCACGGGCGCCGACGCCCCGCTGAACTCGGTGGATCCGGCCCGGCTGCGGATCGGCGCGCGGGTGCAGGTGGTGTTCGGGCGGGCCGGCGGCTTCGCCGTGCCGCGCTGGGTGCTGGAGCGGCCGTGACGCTGCGGGTGGAGCGGGACGAGGCCGCCGGGGTCGCGGTCGTCACCCTGGACCGGGAACGCCGGCACAACGCGATCGACCTCGCGACGGCCGCCGCACTGACGGCGACGTGGCGGGAGTTGCGCCACGACGACGAGATCCGGGCGGTGGTGCTGACGGGGTCGGGCGAGGCCGCGTTCTGCACGGGCATCGACCGGGACGTCTGCGTGCCGCAGCCCTCCTCACCGTACTCGGTGGACGATCCGCTGCAGGCGGTCGGCCCGAAGGCGGCCGACCTGTGGAAGCCGGTCGTGGCCGCGGTCAACGGGATGGCGTGCGGCGGGGCGTTCTACCTGCTGGGCGAGTCGGAGTTCCTCATCGCCTCGCGGACCGCGACGTTCTTCGACCCGCACACCTCGTACGGCATGGTCAGCGCGTACGAGGCCGTGTACATGGCGCAGCGGATGCCGTTCGGGGAGGCGGCCCGGATGTCCCTGATGGGGACGGCTGAGCGGCTCTCGGCGCAGCGG
Organism: Streptomyces sp. NPDC032472; assembly: GCF_040636955.1. Lineage (NCBI taxonomy): Bacteria > Bacillati > Actinomycetota > Actinomycetes > Kitasatosporales > Streptomycetaceae > Streptomyces > Streptomyces sp. NPDC032472. The sequence goes on along the minus strand of NZ_JBEZVK010000004.1, from coordinate 108,520 downwards.
GCGTACGAGATCGGCCTGGTCTCGGAGCTGGCGGCGCCCGGGGAGCTGCTGGAGGCGGCCCTGCGGGCGGCGCGGACGCTGGCCTCCTTCCCGACGGAGGCGGTGCAGGGCACCGTACGGGCCCTGTGGTCGGCGAAGCAGGCGGCCCTGCAGCAGGCCCTGGCACAGGCCCCGGCCCTGATCGCCCTGGGGAACCTGCCCCCGGACCGACAGACAGCCCTCTTCGCCGACCGGCGGACGACGCCGGAGCCCCGCGTGCGCTGACAGAAGGGACCGGCCCCGCGCGGCTTCAGCGTGACGCGGACGCGTGATGTCCCCCCATAAGATCGATGCCGGCCAGCGGGGGGAGACACGCGGTGATGGGACGGCTCCGGGACAAGTTGACTGGTACCGCGTACCCGCGCAGCGGGGTCGCACCAGCGCCCGCTGCGGAGGTCCGGGCAGCACTACTCGCGGTCAACGGCCCCTCCAAGCGGTTCGTCGTGCGCGACGGCACCCCGAAGGAAGGTGCCGACCTGGTGGCCGAGTGCGAGTTCCCTGCACTCGACGTGGTCCTCAAGACCCGGATGCGCCTCGACCCTTTGGCAAACGAGGTGCGTGTCCTCGAAGAGCGGTGGGGCCCGACCCCCGAGGGCTCGGGTCGGCAGTACGGCCGTGGGCCGGCGGACAGGGTCTACCGGCAGTGGGAGTTCAAGCAGGGTGCGGACGGCCGTCGACACAAGGTCGAGGCCTTCCGCTTCGACACCCGGGACATGAGGAATCCCCTGCAGAAGGTGGTCCTCGGCAGGGGATGGACCTGGCGCGGCGCCCTGTTCAAGCTATGACCGCGATGCGGCTCCGCCTCAGGTGATCTTGCCGACCTGGCAGCGCTGGACGTCGCCGACCTTGCCCGCGTTGACCATCGGGACGGTGACCGTCTGGGTTTCGCGCGGCTTGAGCGTGACGGTGACGGAAGTCCGGTCGACCACGCCCGCGTTGCCCTCGAAGGTGAGCGGCACGCTCACGGTCCGCTGGCTGTCGAGGTCGGAGGTCACCTGGAGGACGGCCTTCGTGCGGCCGGGCGCGGCGCAGGAGACGACCGTGGCGTGGGCGGGGGCGTCGCTCTTCTTGTTCTTGCTGCTGCTGCCGCTGGTGCTCGTGCTGTCGCTGCTGTTGCTGCTGCCATGGCTCTTGCTGGACGAGCAGCCGTGGCCACCACTGCTGTGCTTGCCGTGACCGGACGAGAAGCCGGTGAGCGAGAGCACCACAACCGCGAGTGCTGCACTGAATCTGATACGACGTCCGGCCACCATGGCGCAATTCCTTCCCCCGGGACAACGGCGGGACACGCTACCAAATGGCTCGGACAAGACCACCACAGCGGATTCTTCGCGCCAGTCGTGCAACCGCGCACCACCCTCCTCCCGTCCTTCACTGCATTCGCACACGATGCCGACGCCGCCCGGCGGAGTGGCATGGTTGTCATGCATAGGATCAGGGTCTGCCGACGGGGGAGACGCAACATGTCAGTTGAATCCGGCCAGGACCGCCACGTGGAGATGCGGCTCAATCATGTGCCGATGGACCCGGGCGGTTCCGGTGGTTCCGGTGGCGGGCAGGCGGACTTCGCCTCCACGCCCGCCGAGAAGAAGGCGGCCGCCAACACCATCGAGACCGAGCTCGAGCCGAACACCAAGAAGGCCGCCGAGCACGCGGACGACGCCACCAGCACCGCCCAGAAGGGCTTCGACGGCTGGGAGACGGCCGCCGGCCTGAAGACGGTCGCGGAGACCTGGGACAAGCAGGTCAAGGTGCTGATGGGCCGGCTGTCCTCGGAGAAGGGCGCGCTGCGCGGGGCCTCGGGCCTGTTCGTGCAGAACGACTACGGCATCGGCGGCTCCTTCCCGGGCTCCAAGTCCAAGCTGAACGGCCTGTAGGGGGAGCTGAGCTGTGGCACTGAACTACCACGAGGTCATGACCACGGACCTCGGTCTGCTGACGACGGCGGCCGGCAAGTGGGACTCGATGGCCGCCGAGCTGAACAAGGTCGAGACCCGCTACGGCGACACCGTCCAGAAGATCACCATGGGCAACACCTGGACCGGCGTCAGCGCCGGCACCGCCGAGGCCGGGTTCAAGGCGACGCGCTACGAGTACGCCGCCGCGCAGACCCAGGCCAAGGCGATCGCGAGCCTGCTGCGCGATGCGCACACCCAGTTCGCCGACCTGAAGAAGAAGCTCGAAAGCGCCCGCGACGACGCGATAGCCGCCGGCATGTCGGTCTCCGAGCAGGGCCGCGTCGCCTTCGACTGGTCCAAGCTCACCCCCTCCGAACGCAGCGCCTACCACCACGACCCCGACGGCCAGAAGACGATCGGCGAAGCCGTCGCCAAGTGGCAGAAGCACATCGACGACCGCGTCAAGGCGGTCGACGAGCTCGACCAGAACGTCAAGCTCGCGCTGAGCGCCGAGGTCATCGACAGCAACAAGGACGCCTTCGGCAAGGGCGCGGACGCCACGTTCAACGGGTTCAACGCCGGCGCCAAGGGCAAGCTTGACGACGCCGTGAAGGACGCGAAGGCCATCCAGGCCGCCTCAGCGGGCGTCAAGGAGAAGGACAACGGCGTCACGGTGACCGGGCCCGATGTCGGCCTCACCATCAGCGGCGTCAAGAACGGCAAGGAAGGCCAGATCAAGGCCTACGCCGACCTCTTCCACGCGAAGGCGGAGGGCTCGACCACCATGGGCGGGGTCAAGCTCTCCGGCATCGACGACTTCACCGTGGGCGCCCGCACCAGCGCGAGCTGGGGCCTCACCAACGCAGGCGTCAACGGCAAGGCCGAGGTGTCCGCGGGCGTCCGTACGCTGACGGGCGGCAAGGCCGAGTACGGGCACGTCGGCGTCAACGGCCGCGTCGAGGGCTTCGCCGGCGGCGAGGCCTCGGTCGGCGTCGGCGCGGGCAAGGACGGCCTCAACGCCAGCGCCAAGGCATTCGCCGGCGCCAAGGCCACCGCGGCCGGCGGCGGCGAGCTCGCCGGCATCGGCGCCGGCGGTACGGCCGAGGGCTGGGCCGGTGCGGGCGTCGAGGCCAAGGCCACCTTCGGCAAGGGCGAGGACGGCAAGTGGCACATCGGCGGCAAGGTGGGTGCCGCCGTCGGCGTCGGCGGATCCGTCGGCGCGGAGTTCACGGTCGACCCCCACAAGGTCGGCGAGGCCTTCGACGATGCGGCCGACGCGGTCGGCGACTTCGCCGGCGGGGTCAAGGACACGGTCGGCGGCTGGTTCGACTGATGTACGTTTCCCAGGAATCCGAGGAAGGGGGCCCCGAAATGCCCGCGACACTGCCCGTGCCGATCGAATTCAGCCTGCCGGAGGGCTGGCAGGCGGCCCCTCCGGAGGAGGTCGGCGCCCACGACGTGGCCTTCATCGCGCTGCACCCGCAGCCGGACGCCGGCTTCACCGCCAACATCACCATCGACGGCGACTTCCTGCCTGACGAGGTGACGCTGGAGGAGCTGGCCGACGCGTCGGTGGAGCGCGTGCGCGAGGCCACGGGCTCCGTGGCCCTCGTCGGCCGCCGCGAGATCGGCTCCCCCGAGGCGCCGGGCCTCACCCAGCGCCTCGCCCTGTCGGCCGTCGTCGCCGGCGCCGCCCGCGACCTCGCCCAGACGCAGGTCTACATGACCATCGTGGACGCCGTGGACCCGCACAAGCGCGCCATGATCCGCACCGTCCTGACGGCCACCGCCGCCCAGCACGACAGCGTCCTGCCGGACTTCCAGGCCTTCCTGCGCACCGTACGCCCGGACACAGGGACGGGGGCCTGACGATGGGGCTGTTCGACAAGCTCACCGGCACCCGGCACCCGGACGGCGGTGTCGCCCCGCGGCCCGCCGCCGAGGTCCGGGAGGCGCTGCTCGCGGTCGGCGGCGCGGACAAGCCGTACGTCGTACGCAACGCCCGCCCCGCGGAGAAGGCCGACCTGGTGGCCGAGTGGCGGGTCCTGGAACCCGCCTGGCGGAACTTCTTCCTCACCTCCCGCCTCGACCGCACCCTGAAGATCAGGCTGCGCCTGGTCGCCGACAAGCGCGAAGTGCGGGCGCTCGACGAGCAGCTGGAGGTCAGCTGGATCGGCGACACCCCCCGGATCGTGGTGTCGGCCGAGGCGAGCCGCGGGCAGGTGAGCACGGTCTCCAAGCGGTGGACCATCGAGAAGGGGCCCGACGGCCGCCGCGGCCTGACCGAGGACTTCAGCTTCGACACCTCGGACTTGAAGGACCCGCTGCGCGAAGCGGTCCTCGGCGCGGGCTGGACCTGGCGCGGCGTCCTCCTCAAGCTGTGACCCGCCGCCGACTGTGGGACCGGTACATGGGCACCCACCACGCCGATGCGGGCGCCGTGCCGCTCCCCACGCAGGAGCTCCGGCACGCACTGCTCGCGCTGAACGGGACGGGCGTGCCCTTCGGCGTGCGCGAGGCCGGCGGCGGGAAAGCCCACCTGCTGGCCGAGTGGCGGGTCCTGGAGCCCGCCTGGGGCTCCGGCATCAACCGCCGGCAGGTGGAGCGGACCTTCAAGGTCTGGATCCGGCTGCTCCCCGAGGAGCGCGAGGTCCGGGCCGTGGACGAGCAGTGGGCCGTGACGCGCGCCGGGCCGCCGCCGGGCCGGATCGTGCAGCGCGAGGGCGGCCGCGGGCCGATCCGCACGGTGCAGACGCGCCGGACGCTCGAACGCGGGCCTGACGGCCGCCGCAAGTGGGTCGAATCGTTCCGCCTGGACACCCGGGACATGAAGGACCCGCTACGAAAGACCGTGGTCGGCGCCGGGTGGACCTGGCGCGGGGCGCTCCGGCTCTGACGGGCACGGCCGGACGGCCCCGTCCCCAAGGGGAGGGGCCGTCCGGCCGTGCGCGGGTCGGCGGAATGCCGAAGGGTCAGGCCTGCTCGACGACGCCCGAGGCCGCGACCTCGATCTTGGCGCGGGTGGCGCCCGACGGGGAGCCCAGCTTCTCGATCTGGTCGACGATGTCCGTGCCCTCGACGACCTCGCCGAAGACGACGTGCTTGCCGTCCAGCCACGGGGTGACGACGGTGGTGATGAAGAACTGCGAGCCGTTGGTGTTGCGGCCGGCGTTCGCCATCGACAGCAGGTACGGGCGGTCGTGCTTGAGCTGGAAGTTCTCGTCCGCGAACTTCTCGCCGTAGATGCTCTTGCCGCCGGTGCCGTTCTGGTTGGTGAAGTCGCCGCCCTGCAGCATGAACTGCGGGATGACGCGGTGGAACGGCGAGCCCGCGTAGCCGTAGCCGTGCTGGCCGGTGGCCAGCTCGCGGAAGTTCTTCGTGGTCTTCGGGACCACGTCGTCGAAGAGGCGGAAGACGATGCGGCCGGCGGGCTGGCCGTCGATGTTGATGTCGAAGTAGACGTTGCTCATGGGGTACATCCTGTCACTCCCGGTACCGTGCGCCACTCGGCGGGGCCGAAACCCCGCCGCCCGCCGCGGCCCGCGGCTCAGCCGGACGTACGGGTGCCCGTCCCCTTCGCCGCGTCGAGCGCGTACACGCAGCGGTCCTTGCTGCAGGCGTAGACCACACCGCCCTCGGCCACCGGCGCGCCGGCGATCTCGCCGCCCGTGGCCAGCTTCCAGCGCAGCTGCCCGCCGGCCGCGTCCAGCGTGTACAGGCAGTGGTCGGCCGAGCCGAAGTGGACGCGCCCGTCGGCGACGGCCGGCGGGCCGGTGATCTCGCCGCCCGCGGCGAACCGCCACTTCGGGGTGCCGGTGACCGCGTCGAGCGTGTACAGGGCGCTGCCGGCGCCGAGGTGGACGTTGCCGCCGGCGACCAGCACCGGGTCGGCGGACGGCCGCGGCTCGGTGGCGATGCGCCAGCGGTCCTTGCCGGTGACCGCGTCCAGGGCGTAGACGGTGCCGAGGTAGTCGGCGAGGTAGACGCCGCCGCCGGTGACGGCCGGGCCGGGCGCGAAGGCCGGCGGGGCCAGGAAGACGGCCGGGGACTCGAAGTGCCAGCGGACCCGGCCGGAGGCGCGGTCGACGGACAGGACGCGGGTGCCGGCGGCGACGTAGACGTTGCCGTCCGGGCCGGGGGTGACGCGTACGGGGACGTTGCCGCAGGAGGCGGCGTCGCCGATCGGGTAGGACCAGGACTCCAGGCCGCTGCGGGCGTCGAGGGCGCGCAGCCGGGCGTCCTGCCAGACGTACACGGTGCCGTCATGCAGGACGGGCGCGGCCTCGGGGGTCTCGAAGTCGCTCTGGGCTCCGGTCAGCTCCCACAGCTTCTGCCCGTTGGAGGCCTCCCAGCCCTGTACGCCGCCGCCGCGGGTGGCGGTGATGACGGTGCCGCGTTCGGCGCGCAGGGCGTACACCCAGGCGTCGGTGGACAGCCGCCAGCGCTCGGCGCCGTCGGAGGCGTCCAGGGCGTAGAGGGAGGGTCCGTCGGAGGCGTGGATGCGGCCCTCGGCGACGGCCATGGACCAGGCGACGTCGCGGGTCTTGAACTGGCGGCGGCCGGTGGCGACGTCCAGGGCGTGCACCTCGAAGGAGGTGACGTAGAGCAGGTCGCCGGCGACGGTCGGGGTGCCCCAGACCTCGTTGGACATGCGGAACCGCCAGGGGCGCCAGCGGCCGCTGTCGGGGGCCTGGCCGGGCGCGGGCACGGCGGCCGCCGCTCCGGCCGCGGAGGCCCCGGAGGCGGACGCCGGGGCGGGCAGGTGCCCGGAGGGGGGTGCCGCGCCGCCGCCGGGCGGGCGGACCCAGCCGGTCGCGGAGTCGACGGCCCCGGCGTGCGCGGCGGGGGCGGCGGCGGTCGCGCGCGGCCCGGGCCCGATCGGGACGGGGGAGCCGCCGAGGCGGACGGGCTCGCCTGACGGTGCGGGCGTCGCGGGCCGCGGCGGGTGCTGCGGACGCTGCGGGAGGGGCTGGCCGGTGCGCGGGTCGGTCCACGGGTCGGCGGCGCCTCGGGGCTCGCGGCGCTGGGTCGGGCCGCCGTCGGAGGCGGGACGGGAGGCGCCTGCGCCGCCGCGTCCGGGGGCGGGGACGGCATTGGTGCGCTGGCCGCCCGCACGCCGGGCCTCGATCATCGCCATGGCCCGGCCGGGCAGCCACGCGGAGGCGGTGCCGCTGTCGTCGCCGCCGTCGAAGAGGTGCGGGGCGAGCTGCGCCTGCAGGTCGGCGGGGGTGGGCCGCTGGGTGGCGTCCATCTGCATGCAGGACTCGATGAGCGGGCGCAGCTCGTCGGGCAGCCCCTCGAGGTTGGGTTCCTCGCGCAGCAGCATGAACACCGTCTCGACCGGGTTGGCCCCGTGGTACGGCGGGTGTCCGGTCGCGGCGAAGACCAGCGTCGAGCCGAGGGAGAACACGTCGCTGGCGCCCTTGACGCTGCGGGAGTCCTTGGCCTGCTCGGGCGACATGTAGGCGGGGGTGCCGACGGCGACGTTCGTCATGGTCAGGCGGGTGTTGGACACGCCGCTGGCGATACCGAAGTCGATCACGCGGGGGCCGTCCTCGACCACCAGCACGTTGGACGGCTTCAGGTCGCGGTGGACCAGGCCCGCCCCGTGGATGGACTGCAGGGCCTCGGCGATGCCGGCGGCGAGCCAGCGCACGGCCTGGGCGGGCATCGGCCCGCACTCGTTGACGATCTCCTCCAGGGAGGGCGCGGGCACGTACGCGGTCGCCAGCCACGGCACGGCGGCGCGCGGGTCGGCGTCGACGACGGCCGCGGTGTAGAAGCCGGAGACGGCGCGGGCCGCCTCCACCTCACGGGTGAAGCGCACCCGGAACAGCTGGTCCTCGGCGAGCTCGGTCCGGACCGTTTTGATCGCCACGCGGCGTCCGGACGCCGACCGTGCGAGATAGACCAGCCCCATGCCGCCGGCGCCGAGCCGTCCCAGCACCTCGAAGGGGCCGATCCGTCTCGGGTCGTGCTGCGTCAGCTGCTCCACCACTCGCCTCACACCTCCCCGTACGGGCCTCTGCCTGGCCCGTTTCCACCTGCACGCGTGCCGGCACGGCGGTCGTCCCCGTGCAGCGTCTCATTCCGGGCACCGCCCGAAGTCGCGCAACCCCGATTCTGTCAGGCCCGCGGCCGGGGCGTGTCGTCACAGTCGGGCCGGGGCGTGGCGAGCTCAGCCTGCGCCGTGTTCGGCGGCCTCCGAGAGCAGGGCGAAAACGGCGCCCTGGTTGTCGGCGACGACGGCGATCCGCCCGTAGGGCGTGTCGAAGGGGTCGGCGGTGACGCGGCCCCCGAGCCGCTTGACGGTCTCCACGGAGCGGTCGCAGTCGGGGACGGCGAAGTAGGCGAGGAAGTGCGCGGGCATGACCTCCGGGAAGGCGTCGGTGATCAGGCTGCGCCCCAGGACGGCCGTCTCGGCGCCGGGCGCGCTGCCGGGCGGCGACCAGAGCCGGTACTCGACGCCGCTGCCGTCGTCGTCCTGGTCCTCGGGGACGTAGCCGAAGACGTTGGCGTAGAAGACGTCGACGGCGTCGCGGGCGCGGGTGTAGACCTCGGCCCAGCAGTACGTGAACGGCTCGCCGTGGGCCTCGAAGCCGTGGTGGGTGCCGGGCTGCCACAGGCCGAAGACGGCCCCGCCCGGGTCGGCGGCGAGGGCGGCGGTGCCGTAGGGGCCGACCGGCTGGGGGTCCATGACCAGCTGGCCGCCGGAGGCGCGGATGCGGGCGGCGCAGGCGTAGGCGTCGGAGGTGTGGAGGTAGATCCCCCAGACGGTGGGCATGCGGCCGTCGGGTTTGGGGGCGAGGGCGGCGACGTTGCGGCCGTTGCTGTAGGCCTGGGTGTAGTGGCCGTACTCGGCGCCCGCGCTGTCGCCGAAGGTCCACCCGAAGAGCTCGCCGTAGAAGCGCTTGCCGGCCTCGACGTCGGGAAGCGAGGCGTCCACCCAGCAGGGTGTGCCTTCCGCGAATGCGGCCATTGCCCGTTTCCTTCCGCTCCGATCCCCCTGCGGCCATGATCCGCCCGAGGGCTTGTCCACAGCCTGTTGACAAGACTAATCGGGGGATAACCAACTGAACCGGGCGGGTCCCCTCACGTGGGGTGACCGGTCTGATTCCGGCCGGAAACGGCCGCCCGCGCGGGCTTCCGCCCAGCTCGGACGGCAGGTAACCCCATTTGCAGGCGGCCGAATCGCGCGCAGATCACCCCTCGGTAAGCTGACGGCATGACAGGACAAGTACGCACCGTCGACGGCCGCGTTGCCGGCCGGCGCGGTCAGGCGACGCGGCAGAAGCTGCTCGACTGCCTCGGCGAGATGCTCAGCTCCTCGCCGTACCGCGACGTCAAGGTCATCGACGTCGCCCGCAAGGCCGGCACCTCCCCCGCGACCTTCTACCAGTACTTCCCGGACGTCGAGGGCGCCGTCCTGGAGATCGCCGAGCAAATGGCCACCGAGGGCGCGCAGTTGACCTCGCTGGTCGAGGGCCGCAGCTGGGTCGGCAAGGCCGGCTGGGCGGCCGCCGAGGAGCTCGTCGAGGGCTTCCTGGACTTCTGGCGCCGCAACGACGCGATCCTGCGCGTGGTCGACCTCGGCGCGGCCGAGGGCGACAAGCGCTTCTACAAGATCCGCATGAAGATCCTGAACTCGGTCACCAACTCCCTTACGGAGTCGATGAAGGAGCTCCAGGCGAAGGGCAAGGTCGACAAGGACCTCAGCCCGGCGGCGATGGCGGGCTCGCTGGTGGCGATGCTGGCCGCGGTCGCCTCGCACCAGAAGGGCTTCCAGACCTGGGGCGTCAAGCAGGCCGAGCTCAAGCCGAACCTGGCGCTGCTGGTGCACCTGGGCATCACCGGCAAGAAGCCGACCCGGTAGCGGCGGACCCCTCCGGGTCCGCCGTCCCCCGGCCCTTCGTCAGCGGCGCTCCAGGCGGAACAGCCTGATCTCGCGCTCGATGCGCGCCTGGTACGTCGCGTACGGCGGCCAGAACCTCAGCACGGCCCGCCACACGGCCGCCCGCTCCCCGCCCGCCAGCAGCCGCGCCCGCACCGCCACCTCCCGCCCCTTCCAGCTGACCGACGCGTCCGGGTTCGCGATCAGGTTGGCGGTCCACGCCGGGTGTCCGGGCCGCCCGAAGTTGGACCCGATCAACACCCACCCGTCCCCGTCCGGCATGCACGCGAGCGGCGTACGCCGGGGCTGCCCGCTCTTGGCGCCCTTGGCGGTCAGGATCACCCCGGGCAGCATCTGCGCGCTCAGGATGACCTTGCCCCGCGTGATCCGGTGGACGGCCTTGTCCAGGGCGGGCACCACGTGGGGAGCGATCTTGGCGAACAGCGGTGTCGAGGAGACCCGCTGCATGAACCGCACGCCGATCATCGGACCGCCTCCCGGAAGAGCCCCGCGACCTGCGCGGCCCGCCCCCGCAGCCGGTGCACCGGCCCGAAGAGCAGCTCGTCGCCGGCCGCCCGCTTGAAGTACAGATGGGCCTCGTGCTCCCAGGTGAAGCCGATGCCCCCGTGCAGCTGGATCGCCTCCCCCGAGGTCAGCCGCAGCGCCTCCAGGGCCTGCGCCAGCGCCAGGGCGCCCTGCTCGGGGTCCCATGCGGCGTAGTACGCCGCCGACCGGGCCGCCTGCACCTGTACGTACAGATCGGCGAGCCGGTGCTTGAGGGCCTGGAACGACCCCACGGCCCGCCCGAACTGCTCCCGCGCCCCGACGTACTCCACCGTCCGGTCGAGCACGGCCCCGGCCGCCCCCACGGCCTCCGCGGCCAGCATGGCCGCAGCCCCCTGCCCCACCCGCCCCAACAGGGGAAGAACACCCTCCCCGTCCCCCAGCAACTCACCCTCCACATCCCGCAGTTGCACCACACCCTGCGGCCGGGTCTCATCGACCCCCACCCGCCTCGCCCGCACCACACCCCGCGCATCCCCCCGTACGAGGAACAGCAGGATCCGGCTCCGGGCGAACCCCCCGGCGTGCGCGGCCACGACCAGCAGCGAGGCGCTGTGCCCGTCGAGTACCTGCGCCACCTCCCCGTACAGCCGCCAGCGCCCGCCGTCGACCGGCCGCGCCTGCACCCCGCCGGCCCGCCCGCCCCCGGCCCACTCCCCGCCGTTGTCCCCGGTCAGCCCCAGCGCGGCCCCCAGAACGGCCCCCGGCACGGCCAGGGCGGCCGTCAGCCCGCCCGCAGCGATCCGCGGCAGCACCTCGGACCGCTGCCGCCCACTCCCCAGCCCACCGACCAGCGGTGCGACCAGCCCGGCGGTGGCGAACAGCGGCGAGGGCAGCAGCGCCCGCCCCGCCTCCTCGCACACCAGCGCCAGGTCGCCCATCCCGCACCCCACGCCCCCGTACTCCGCGGCAATGGCGATGCCGGGCAGCCCGAGCTGCCGCGACAGCACCCCCCACAGCTCCCGGTCGTACCCGGCCCCGGTCCGCACGGCGGCCTTCACTTCATCCGGCCCACAGCGCTTGCCCAGGATCTCGCGCAGTGCGCGGCGCATCCCGTCCTGCTCCTCAGTAAAGGCGGCATCCATCGTGGCGGCTCCTCCCGAACCTGACGGCCCGTCATATTAGGACCACCACCCGGAGATGCCCAGACGCCCCGCGCCCTAGAATCTGACACCCCATCAGCTATACCGTTCGCCCATGCCCGGACCCCTGAGCCAGCCCGTCCCCACCGCCCCCCGCCGCCGCGTCGCGGTGGTCGGCGTCGCCCTCTCGGACTGCGGCCGCGTCGACGGCCCCACCCCGTACGCCCTGCACGCCCAGGCGGCCCGCCGCGCCCTCGCCGACTCCGGCCTGGACCGCAGCGTCATCGACGGCTTCGCCTCCGCGGGCCTCGGCACCCTCGCCCCGATCGAGGTCGCCGAATACCTGGGCCTGCGCCCCACCTGGGTCGACTCCACCTCCGTCGGCGGCTCCACCTGGGAGGTCATGGCGGCCCACGCGGCCGACGCGATCGCGGCCGGCCACGCCAACGCCGTCCTGCTGGTCTACGGCTCCACGGCGCGCGCCGACATCAAGGCCCGCCGCCGCACCTCGAACCTCTCCTTCGGCGCCCGCGGCCCCCTCCAGTACGAGGTCCCGTACGGCCACACGCTGATCGCCAAGTACGCCATGGCCGCCCGCCGCCACATGCACCAGTACGGCACCACGCTCGACCAGCTCGCCGCCATCGCGGTCCAGGCCCGCGCGAACGCCGCCACCAACCCCGACGCCATGTTCCGCGACCCGCTCACCGTCGACGACGTCCTCTCCTCCGAGATGATCGCCGACCCCTTCACGAAGCTGCACTGCTGCATCCGCTCCGACGGCGGCTGCGCGGTCCTCCTCGCCGCCGCCGACTACGTCCCCGACACCGCCAAGACCCCCGTCTGGATCCTGGGCTCGGGCACATCGGCTTCCCACACCACCATGTCGGAATGGGAGGACTTCACGATCTCCCCGGCAGCGACGTCATCCCGCCAGGCCTTCGCCCGCGCCGCCCTGACCCCTGCCGACATCGACATAGCCGAGCTCTACGACGCCTTCACGTACATGACCCTGGTCACCCTCGAGGACCTCGGCTTCTGCGCCAAGGGCGAGGGCGGCCCCTTCGCGGACAAGGGCCGCCTCCTCTCCACCGGAGACCTCCCGGTCAACACCGACGGCGGCGGCCTCTCCGCCTGCCACCCCGGCATGCGCGGCCTCTTCCTCCTGGTGGAAGCGGTCCGCCAACTCCGCGGCGAACGCGGCGCAGGCCAGGTCACCAAGCCCGACGGCACCCTCCCCCGCACGGCCATAGCCTCCGGCACGGGCGGCTGGTTCTGCTCCTCGGGCACCCTCATCCTGGCCCGCGACTGATCGTCCCCTTCGAACAACCGCTCCCCGGCTGCCAGACTCACGGATCATGACGAACAGCGGACTGTGGGTCGGCATCCTCACTGCACTGACCGCGCTCGGAGCCAGCTACATCACCGCGAGGGCGACCTCACGGGCGGCGCTGGCACAAGCCCGGACCACCACCCTGGCCCAGGCCCTCCGCGAGCAGCGCGACCGGCGTCGATCCGCCTATCGGGAGATGATGAGCTGCGCGCACGCGTTCAACGAGGTGGTGTGGCAGATCGACGACGCTGACGCAGCGCCCACCCCCGAGAGCAGGGACGCCGTCCTGACGCAGATGTACGAGCGCCTCGCTCCGGCCCTCGGCAACATGAACAAGGCGACCAACGAGGTCCGCCTCGACGGCCCCGTCAAGGTCTCCGACGCAGCCGAGCAGGTACGGCAGTTGGCGCGCCGCGTGCAGCCCCGGCTCAAGGCGCTCATCGGCGACAACGGGCCCGAGCAGAGACGCACGTACGACGCGGCGTACATGGATTTCCGACAGGCGTACGTCACGTTCATAGGACTGGCGAGAGAGGCATTGGAGGTCAAGAACAACGAAGTATGACCCCCCGGACCACAACGAGCCCAACACCAACCGGCAGCCGCCAACCGGCAGCCGCAAGCCGCAAGCCGCAAGCCGCCAACCCGCAGCCGCCACCCACACGACGACCACGTAGCGATCGAAGGCGCCCGCAGCCCACCCGTCGGCTCCCTGATGCCGGCGCCTGTGGAGCATGCCCCCGTCCCGTTCCTTCGGGGGCTTCCCGGCAGTCCTTGTCTTTCCGGGGCGGGCCGGTGGGTCAAGGGTGGCCGAAGGCCATCGCGAAGCGACGCGACGACGAAGGAGGAGTGCCCTTGAGGCACCGGCCCGAACCGGAGAGACACTGGGACTGACGGGAAACCCCCGCACCTCCCGCTCCGGCCGGGCCACAGCGGGAGCCCCCACCCCACCGCCTAGCCTGACGCCATGGCCGGTGACAGCGACACCTCATCCCCCTCTCCCGACTCATCCCCCTCCCCCGACTCACCCCACTCCCCCGACTCCTTCCACGCGACCCTCCACTCCCTGAAGGTGTGGGACACCCAGCTCCCCGCCTTCGACCCCGACGCCGCCCCCTCCGCCCCGCTCCCCCTGTTCCGGGAGTGGTTCACGCACGCCGCCGCGGCCGGGCAGGTCGAGCCGCACACGATGAGCCTGGCCACCGTGGACTCCGACGGGCGCCCCGACGTCCGCATCCTGATGCTGCACGACGCCGACGCCCGCGGCTGGCACTTCGCCTCGCACGCCACCAGCTCCAAGGGCCGCCAGCTCGCCGCGCACCCGGATGCCGCACTCGTCTTCTACTGGCCGGCCGTGGCCCGCCAGGTCCGCATCCGCGGCCGGGTCACCGCCTGCGGCCCGAAGGAGAGCCGGGCGGACCTGGCGGTCCGCTCACGGGGCGCCCTCGCAGCGGCGCTCACCGGCCGGCAGAGCGAGGTACTGAACTCGCCCCAGGAACTGGCCGAGGCCTCGGCGGCCGCATGGGAGCGGGCCGGCGCAGAGCCGGACGCGCCGGCCCCGACTTGGACCCGGTACGTACTGGACCCCGCCGAGGTGGAGTTCTTCCAGGGCGACGCCGCCCGCCGCCACATCCGCCTGCGCTACACCCGCACCCCGAACACCACAACCACCTGGACCCGCGAGCTGCTCTGGCCGTAGGCGGCCCTCGCAGAGAGCAGAAAACGCCAACGACCCACGCCCGCAACCAGTTTGAAGCTGGACACACACCAACCCACTGATCAAGGATGCCCCGCAGGCGCCACAACTCACCCACCCACTCACTCACCCACTCACGCACTCACCCACTCACCCACTCACCCACTCACCCACTCACCCGGAGGTCTCCATGCCCGTGCAGGACAAGCCGATGACGCCCGGCGGCCGGATCTGGCTGATCACCGGCGCCTCGTCCGGCTTCGGCCGCACCCTCGCCGACGCAGCACTGGCGGCCGGCGACACCGTCGTCGCCGCCGTACGCCGGCCCGACGCCCTCGCGGAGCACGCCGCCGCGCACCCCGGGCGGCTGGTACCCGTGGCCCTGGACGTGGCGGACACGGCCTCGGCAGCCACGGTGGTGGCCGAGGTCGTCGAACGCTTCGGCCGGATCGACGTCCTGGTCAACAACGCGGGCCGGGGCCTGGTCGGCGCGGTCGAGGAGACCTCGGACGCCGAACTGCGCGACCTGATGGACCTGCACTTCTTCGGCCCGGCCGCCCTCATCCGGGCCGTACTGCCGCACATGCGGGCGCAGAAGTCCGGGGCCGTGGTGCAGATGAGCAGCATGGGCGGGCGGCTGTCGTTCCCCGGCGTGGGCGCGTACTCGGCGACGAAGTTCGCCCTGGAGGGCCTGACCGAGGCCCTGGCCGGCGAGGTCGCCCCGCACGGCATCACCTGCCTGATCGTCGAACCGGGCGCCTTCCGCACCGGGTTCGCCGGGCCCGGCGCCCTGCAGAGCACCGCCACGGCCCTGCCCGCGTACGAGGACACCGTCGGCGCGGTCCGCACGGGCCTGCCGGACTCCGACGGCGCCCAGCCCGGCGACCCCGTCAAGGCCGCCGCAGCGATCCTGGCCGCCCTGGACGCCGAGCAGACCCCGCTGCGCCTGGCCCTGGGCCACGACGCCGTGGACGCCATCCGCGCGCACGCAACCGCATCCAGCGCCGAGCTGGACGCCTGGGAGGCGGTCGGCCGCGCCACCACCTTCGAGGCCTGACACCCAACGGGCACGACACCCCGGACCGGCGGCGGGGCCGGTTCGGGGCCGCAGAAGCGGAGCCACAGGCACGAAACCAGAGGCACGAAACCAGAGGCACGGACCCGAAACCTAGAAGACCCCGGGCCGAAAGACCGCCACCCAGACCCCCTCCGCAGCCTCCCGGAACGCCACCTCCAGCGGCATGCCGACGCGCAGACCGCCCGCCTCGCAGTCCACGACCTCGGTCATCATCCGCGGCCCCTCGGCCAGGTCGACCACGGCCGCCGTGTACGGAACCCTCGCCCCGAAGGGCGGCAGGTCGTTGCGGTGGATCACCGACCACGTGTAGAGCACAGCACGGCCACTGGCCTGCTCCCAGACGACCTGCTCCTCCCCGGCCCAGCAGAACGGGCAGAACTCCCGCGGGTAGTGGTGCGCCCGCCCGCACGCCCCGCACCGCCGCACCAGCAGCCGCCCCTCGGCGGCCGCATCCCAGTAGGCCCGGCTGAACTCATCCACGTCCGGCAGATCAAACCGAACATTCAGCCCACCCTGCGCACCCAGCCCAGCCCGCGCACCCTGCCCACTCAAAGGAACACCCCCCACAACGCATCAAGCGACCAGACCTGCCAGCCCACCCCCACGAAGCAGACAAACGCGACGAGCATCATCATCGCGTTCTGCCCCTGCTCGGCCCAGTCGTGGATCATCAGCACCAGGTAGAGCAGGTTCAGCAGCAGCCCGCCCACCAGCGCGATCGGCGTCAGGAAGCCCAGCACCAGCCCCAACCCCAACGCGAGCTCCGCGTAGACGACGACGTACGCCACCATCCGCGGCCGCGGCTGGACCACGGACTCGAAGCCCCGCTTGACCACCGGCCAGCGGTGCTTGCCCGCGATGTCGGCGGCCCAGGCGATACCGGTGCCGCGCTCGAACCAGCCCTTCTTGTCCTTGTGCCGCCAGCTCTCCAGCCACCACAGGCCGAGGCCTATCCGCAGCACGGCGAGCCACTCGGCCCCACTGAGCCAGATGGTCTGCATTGACCCCTCCTGCCCTGCCACTCAATCTGACGGTACGTCAGTTGAGCGGACGCGCGGCCATCCCGCAAGACCCCCGTGACCGATCCGCAATCGATTCCCTCCTTGTCCGAGACCCATCAACGCTGTGTGTCGATACGCTCACTCTTCATGCCCGGAGTCCCCACAGCCCCAGACATGACCACCCAGCCCCGCCCCGTCTACGTGATCGGCGCCGGGCCCGGCGGCCTGGCCGCGGCCGCCGCACTGCGCGCCCGCGGAGTAAGGGCGGTGGTCGTGGAGAAGTCCGACACCGTCGGAGCCTCCTGGCGCAGCCACTACGACCGCCTCCACCTGCACACCACCCGCCGCCTCTCGGCCCTCCCCGGGCTGCCCATCCCGCGCCGCTTCGGCCGCTGGGTCTCCCGCGACAACGTGGTGCGCTACCTGGAGAAGTACGCCGAGTTCCACGAACTGGAGATCGTCACGGGCGTGGAGGTGACCTGCATCGAGCGGGCCCCCGAACCCCCCGCCGAGACCGGGTCCGAAACCGACCCCGCACCCACCACCAAGCCGAAGAAGAAGCAGCAGCAGCAGACGAAGAAGCGGACCAAGAAGCACCACTCCCCCGACCCCGGCTGGCTCCTCCACGCCACCGGAGGCCGCGTCCTCGCTGCCCAGGCCGTGGTGGTCGCCACGGGCTTCAACCACACCCCGGCAGTGCCCGACTGGCCCGGCCTCGACACGTACAGCGGCCAACTCCTCCACGCCCGCGACTACCGCAACCCCACCCCCTTCAAGGGCAAGGACGTCCTGGTCGTCGGCGCAGGCAACACCGGCGCCGAAATAGCCGCGGACCTGGCGAGCAGCACCACCCCCACCCCCATCTCCACGGACGGCAGCCCGGACGGCACCCCCACCACCCCCCGCATCCGCCTGGCCATCCGCACCACCCCCCACGTCGTGCGCCGCTCCACCCTCGGCTGGCCGGCCCAGCGCACCGGGATCCTGGTGCGGCGGCTGCCCGTGCGGCTCGTGGACCGGTTGGGCGCGCTCTCCGCGAAGGCGTCGGTCCCGGACCTGGCGGCGTACGGGCTCCCCCGCCCCACCACCGGCCTGTACAGCAGGGTCAAGGAGGGGGCGATCCCCGTCCAGGACGTCGGCCTCATCGACGCGGTCCGCTCGGGCAGGGTCGAGCCGGTCGCCGCCGTCGCCGGCTTCGACGGCGACGAGGTGATCCTCGCGGACGGCTCGCGCATCACCCCGGACGCGGTGATAGCGGCCACCGGCTACCGGCGCGCCCTGGAAGGCCTGGTCGGACACCTGGACGGCGTCCTCGACGAGCGCGGCCGCCCCCGCACGCACGGCGCCCGCGCACTGCCCCAAGCCCCCGGCCTGTACTTCACCGGCTTCACCAACCCCATCAGCGGCATGTTCCGCGAGATGGCCCTGGACGCGGAGAAGATCGCCCGGGCACTGTCCCGCCGCCTCGGCTCCCGCACCCAGCGCGACCGCGACGAGTCCCTCCCGTACACGGACCTCCCCCCGGTCGACCCGCTCGCCTAGGAACAGTCCGGCCGGCAGACCTGGCCGCAGTCGTGCACGACTGAACGCGACAGACAACCCGACCCGTCCCGACCCAACCTCACTAGGATCGCGGCGTGTTCGAATACCACGGCTGGATCACGGTCCGGGAGACGGCAGCTGCCGACGACGACGAGGTCCGACTGCGACAGATCGTCGATGGGCTTCGGCTGCGCATCGCCCAGCTGGCCAGCCCTTACCTCCTCGACCTCCGGTGGATGAACGGCGAGCCGTTCATCCACCTGGGAGGCCATTCCAATCACCGCTCGTCGCCCGATGTCGTCGGCCTGTTCGAGCATGTGGCAGCGGTGGCTCCCGGTTCCTACGGACTCCTCCACATACGCGATGACGAGGACCCGGGCCACGAGAACGAGCTACGCGTACTCAGGCTCGCCCGCGGCACGGTCACTCAGCACACCGAGGCGCTGCTGTCTCCATGCATCCCGACACTGGAAGACCCCTAGGCACCCTCCCCCAGGCACCCTCCCCCAGGCGCGCCGCCCCAGGCGCCCTCCCCACCTCCCGGGCGGCGCCACCCGACCGAAATCCCCCCTGGACCCACCCCACCCCGTCTGCCACCGTTCCACACATCACCTCCACCACCCTCCACCACCCTCCACCACCCTCCACCGCCCTCCACCGCCCTCCACCACCTTTCCCGCGCAGCACTGTTCCTGACGCCGCGTCAGTTCAGTAATCTGAATCTGACTACACGTCAGTAATTGGCTTGAAGTTCATCGAGCAGGAGCGGGCGAAGCGATGCTTGGATCTACTCACGGCACCCTCACCACCGACTTCCGCGCACGCGTCGAGGCCTGCGGAGAGACCCCCAGGACGGCCGTCCACTCCACGGCCGCGCCCTCCCCGGACGACGCGGTCGCCCTGGACGTCAGCGGACGGCCGCTGCACGCCGACGTACCGGACCTGGACCGCTTCTTCCGGCCGGAGTCCGTGGCCGTCATCGGCGCCTCCGATACCGAAGGCAGGCCCAATACCGGGATCACCCGCCAGCTCATCACCTGGGCAGAGCGCGTAGGGGCCCGCGTCCACCCCGTGCACCCCACCCGCCCCACCGTCTTCGGGCTGCCGTGCCACGCCTCCGTGGCCGCGCTGGCCGCGCAGCACGGGCAGGTGGACCTCGCGGTCCTGCTCGTGGCGGACCCGCTCCCCCTCATCGACGAGCTCGCCGAGGCCAAGGTGAAGTACGCCGTGGCCTTCGCCTCCGGCTTCGCCGAGACCGGCGCCGACGGCGCCGCCGCCCAGGCGCGGCTCGCCTCGGCGGTCCGGCGATCGGGCCTTCGCCTCCTCGGCCCGAACACCAACCTCAACGCCTTCTCCGAGTTCCGGGACGACCTCGACGGCCCGGCCATCGCGCTGATCACCCAGTCCGGCCACCAGGGCCGGCCCGTCTACACCCTCCAGGAGCTCGGCGTCCGGCTCTCCCACTGGGCTCCCACGGGCAACGAGGCCGACCTCGAGACCTCCGACTTCATCTCCTACTTCGCCGAGCAGCCCGAGGTCGGCGCGATCGCCTGCTACGTCGAGGGCCTCAAGGACGGCCGGTCCTTCCTCCTCGCTGCCGACCGGGCCGCCCGCAACGGCGTCCCGGTGGTCGCGGTCAAGGTCGGCCGGACCGAGGCCGGCGCCCGCACCGCCGCCTCCCACACCGGCAAGCTCACCGGCGCGGACACCGTCGTGGACGCCGCGATGCGCCAGTTCGGCGTCATCCGCGTCGACGGCCTCGACGAGCTCCAGGACACCGCGGCCCTCCTCGCCCGGGCCCGCAGGCCGCAGGCCGACGGGGTCGTCGTCTACTCGATCTCCGGCGGTACCGGCGCCCACTTCTCCGACCTCGCCACCGAGGCCGGGCTCCACCTGCCCACGCTCTCCCGGGCCAAGCAGGACGAGCTGCACCAGTGGATACCGGAGTACCTGAACGTCGCCAACCCCGTCGACAACGGCGGTCACCCGGTCGGCGACTGGCGCGGCCGGAAGATCATCGACGCGATCCTCGCCGACCCGTCCGTCGGCGTGCTGATCTGCCCGATCACCGGGCCCTTCCCGCCCATGAGCGACCGGCTCGCCCAGGACCTCGTGGACGCGGCCGAGCAGACCGACAAGCTGATCTGCGTGATCTGGGGCTCCCCCGTCGGGACCGAGGAGGCCTACCGCACCACCCTGCTCGGCTCCTCCCGGGTGGCGACCTTCCGCACCTTCGGCAACTGCATCACCGCCGTGCGCGCCTACCTCCACCACCAACGCTTCACCGCCGGCTACCGCTCCCCCTTCGCCGACGCCCCGCGGACCCCGTCCCCCTCGTACCGCAAGGCGCAGGCGCTGATGCGCCCGGGCCAGCAGCTCAGCGAGCACGCGGCGAAGCAGCTGCTGCGGGCCTACGGGATCCGGGTGCCGCGGGAGCAGCTGGTGACGAGCGCGGCGGCGGCGGTCCGCGCGGCCGGCCTGGTCGGCTACCCGGTGGTGATGAAGGCCTCGGGCCCGCAGCTCGCGCACAAGACGGAACTGGGCCTGGTGAAGATCGGCCTGACCTCGGCGAGCCAGATCCGCGACGCCTACCGGGAGCTGACGGACATCGCCCGCTACGAGAACGTGCCGCTGGACGGGATCCTGGTCTGCCAGATGGTGGAGCGGGGCGTCGAGATGGTCGTCGGCGTCACGCAGGACGAGCTGTTCGGCCCGACCGTGACGGTCGGGCTGGGCGGGGTCCTGGTGGAGGTGCTGCACGACGCGGCGGTACGGGTTCCGCCGTTCGGCGAGGACCAGGCCCGGGCGATGCTTGCCGAACTGCGCGGCCGGGCCCTGCTGGACGGGGTCCGGGGAGCGCCCCCGGCCGATGTCGACGCGCTGGTCGAGGTGGTCCTGCGGGTGCAGCGGATGGCGCTGGAGCTCGGCGGCGTCCTGTCCGAGCTGGACATCAACCCGCTGATGGTCCTCCCGCGCGGGCAGGGCGCGGTGGCCCTGGACGCCCTGGCCATCTGCCGGTGACGCTGCGCGGCCGGACCCGTACCCCGGCCGGGTCTCGGCCCCCGGCCGGGTGCGGACCGCGGCGCGGGTCCCGCTGCGCGGAGCCGGTCCCCTCCCCGCCCCTTCCCGAAACCGGGGCTCCGCCCCGGACCCCGTTCCGGGCGCTCCGCGCCCGGTGCGCTCAAACGCCGCGCGGGCTGAAATCAGCCCCGCCGGCGTTTGAGGCGCTGGGGGTCCGGGGGCGGAGCCCCCGATCTGTGAGGGGTCCGGGCGGAGCCCGGTTTCGGGAAGGGGCGGGGAGGGGACCGGCTCCGCGCAGCGGCAGCCCCGCCCCCTCACCCGCCCCTGCGACCGCGCCCCCACACCCACACCCACACCCACACCAAACGGGAGCAGCACCCCAATGACGGACTCCCCCCAAGCCCTCGACTCACTGGTACTCCACCGCATCGACAACGGCGTCTCGTGGATCACCCTCAACCGCCCCGAGGCCATGAACGCCGTGACCTGGGACCAGCGCGAGCGGGTCATCGCGCTGCTGGCCGAGGCCTCCGCCGACCCCGCCGTCCGGGCCGTCGTCATCACCGCGACCGGCAAGGGCTTCTGCGCCGGCGCCGACCTCCGCGGCGCCCCCGCCACCGGCAGCGAACGCATCGCCGGCGACGTGGCCCGCATGATCCGGCTGGGCGCCCAGCGCCTGATCACGGCCGTCCTCGACTGCGAGAAGCCGGTCGTCGCCGCGGTCAACGGCACCGCCGCCGGCATCGGCGCGCACCTCGCCCTCGCCTGCGACCTGGTCCTGGCGGCCGAGTCGGCGCGCTTCATCGAGGTGTTCGTCCGCCGCGGTCTGGTCCCCGACGGCGGCGGCGCGTACCTGCTCCCGCGACTGGTCGGGCCGCAGCGGGCGAAGGAGCTGATGTTCTTCGGCGACGCCGTCCCGGCGGCCGAGGCCGAGCGGCTCGGCCTGGTCAACCGCGTCGTCCCGGACTCGGAGTTGGAGGCCCGCGCCCGGGAGTGGGTCGAGCGGCTCGCGCAGGGCCCGACCCGGGCCATCGCCCTGGCCAAGCAGCTGGTCAACGCCTCGCTGGACGGTGACCGGGCAGCCGCCCTGGCCGCCGAGGCCACCGCGCAGGAGATCAACATGGCCACGGCCGACGCGGCCGAGGGCGTGGCGAGCTTCGTGGAACGCCGCACCCCGAAGTACCACGGCCGCTGAAGCCGAAGCCCATCCCCAAGCCGCGCCCCAAGCCCAGCCCTACATCCGAGCGCTCGGCTTCAGCAGCGCGAACACCGCACCGAACGGGTCGGCCACCCAGGCGATCCGGCCGACGTCCGGCACGTCCGCCGCCGGCATGATCACCGAGCCGCCCGCACCCTGCGCCGCCGAGACGGTGGCGTCGACGTCCGCCACGTGGAAGTACGGCACCCAGCGCGGCCGTTCGACGCCCCCGCCGCCCGCCCCATCGCCCATCGGCGCGACGCCGCCGAAGGAGGCCTGCTTCTGGTCGCCGTCCTTGGTGCTGAGGACGCGGTACGTCATCCCCGGCGCCTGCATCTCCTCGCTGCGCCAGCCGAAGACGCCGTTGTAGAACTCGGTGGCCGCGACCGGGTCCGGCACGTGGAGCTCGGCCCACACCAGGGAGTTCTCCTCCGAGGCGCGTTCGAGCCCGGCGGTCTTGCCGGGCTGCCACACCGCGAACTCGGCGCCCTGCGGGTCGGTGGCCTGCGTGAGCCAGCCCTCGCCCATGACGTCCATGGGCTCCGTGCGGATCTTCCCGCCGCCGTCCTTGACCGCCTGGGCCGTTGCCTGCGCGTCCTTGGCCATGAAGTGGACCATCCAGGCCGACTTCGCGCCCTCCTCGGTGAGCGGCCCGAGCGCGGCGACGGTCTTGCCGTCCGCCTGGAAGAACCCGTACCCGCCCGCCTCCGGGCCGGCGGAGGCGAAGCTCCAGCCGAAGACGGCGCCGTAGAAGGCGGCCGCGGCGTCGGTGTCGGGGCTGCCGAGGTCGAGCCAGTTGGGTGAGCCGATACGGAAGTCGGTGCCGAGCATGGGGGTCCTCCCGGGATGTCAGCGGTCGGGCGGCGTACGGCCGTACGCCGGTCCCCCGCCACCATGCCGAGCCGGGTCGAGCAGCCGTGCGTACGGGATCCGGGTCGCCCGGGGGTTTCACCCGCGCGGGGGAACACCGGGGGCGGGCCCCCGCCCCCGCCCCGCCCTCGCGCCGCCCCGCCCGCCCTCGCGCCGCTCAGCGCTTGTGCAGCTCCCGCTTCTCCCAGCCCGCCGGATCCCTGACCATCCGGGACAGCAGCGGCTCCCCGGCGGTGCCCCCGGCCGCCCAGACCATGGGTGCCGCCCACGCCCCCTCGCAGCCGGGCACGTCGACCTGCACGGCCCCCTTCCGGTACGTCCACGTGCCGCCTCCCGAGCAGCGTGCCGTCCCCTCCGCGGGGCGCTCCAGCGGCAGTTCCTCGGCCGACGCCTCTCCGCCCTCGTGGAGCAGCAGGCGCGCACCCTTCCCGTCCGCCCACGTCCCGACGAAGTCGGACCGCTGCGGCTCCGCCGGTCGCTGCGGGTCGGCCGGCGCAGCGGCAGCGGCCTGCGGCTCCGCCGGGCCGAGCCGCGGGTCGGGCGAGACCGGCATCCGGGCCTCGGCAATGAGGACGGCTGCCACGAGGAGCACCGGCAGGGCGACGCCGGCCCGGCAGGCCGTACGCCAGAGCATCCGCCGGCTCGACAGGTTCCGCCGGTAGGCATGGCCCGCGGCCGCCACCGGGAGCACGCCGAAGACCGCGATCCAGAACCAGGTGTCCTCGTACGGCCGCAGGGGCGCCCGGAGCACGGGCAGGGCGTACGCCGCCGCGAGCGCGACCCCCCAGGGCACCGCCCATACGGCGGCCGGCCACCCCGTGAACCGGGCCGACAGCCGCGCGAGCTGCACCACGGGGAGGGCGAACAGCCAGGCCTGCGCGTACCCGACGATGACGGCCACGAGCAGGTAGTCGACGGGTTCGCCGTAACCGAAGGCGACGCCGAAGTCGCCGTCGTCCCAGGTGGCGATGACGATGACCCACCAGAGCAGGATCTGCGCCACGGCCACCGGCCCGGCTCCGCGCGTCCCGAAGCCGCGGGCGGCTCTCTCCGCCTCCTCCATGCCACTGCCCCCTCTTGCTTGAACATGTTCAAGTCCCCTCGGGACGGGACCATACCCGACCTCTTGAACACGTTCAAGAGACGTCTGACCCGGGGGCGAAAGCAGGCGCCGCCCACCCCTTCCCATCTGACACACCGTCAGTTTCAATCGGGAGTGTGATGGGACATGCAGGGATGGCGGCCACCGTCGTCCGATACCTGAGATCAGTCGGCTCCGCGGCACCCGGATCGGTGGAGCCGGAGCCCTCGGCCCTGCCCCGCGCCGACCTGCGGGCCGTCGGCGAGGACGAGCGCGCCCCCGTCGGCCCTGCGGAGTTCCGGGCCGTGCTCGGGAACTTCGCGAGCGGCGTCACCGTGGTCACCGCCCCGGCCGCCGAGGGCGAGGACGGCCCGGCCGGCTTCGCCTGCCAGTCCTTCGCCTCGCTGTCGCTCGACCCGCCCCTGGTCACGTTCATGGTGGCCCGTACGTCCACCAGCTGGCCGCGGATCGCCCGCGCCGGGGTGTTCTGCGTGAACATCCTGGGGGCGGGGCAGGGGGAGCTGTGCCGGCAGTTCGCGGTGAGCGGGGCCGACAAGTTCGCCGGGGTGGGCCACCGGCCGGCCCCCGTGACGAGGTCCCCGCAACTGGACGGGGTTCCGGCCTGGATCGACTGCCGCATCCACGCCGTGCACACCGGTGGGGACCACCTGATCGTGGTCGGGCGGGTCCTGGCCCTTGGCGCCGCCGGGGAGGAGGGCCCCCTCCTGTTCCACAAGGGCCGCTTCGGCCGCCTGTCCGACACCTGACCCTGCGGCTCCGCCCGACCTTCGCGGCCCCGGCCCTGGGGGCACCTCCCAGCGGTGGCTGGGGGAGCAACCCGGCTCCGCCGGGCAGCGGGCTCCGCCCGGACTCGCGCCTCAATCGCCGGCGAGGCTGGATGTACGCAGCTCCCGCTTCGAAAGCGAGGGCGAGACTGGCCTGCCGCCACTGGCTGCGAAGCCGGGGGCGGAGCTGTGCCCCCGGCAGAACCAGCCCCAACCTCCGAAGCCGAGGACCGGCAATCTCAGCCTCGCCGGCGTTTGAGTGGGGGTCCCCCCGGACGAAGTCTGGGGGAGGGTCCGGGCAGAACCCGGTTCCCGGCGGAGCCGGGTTTCCTGGGGCTTTCCGCCCCAGACCCCGCGCCTCAAACGCCGGCGAGGCTGGAACTGCCGGACCCTCGCTTCGAAAGCGGGCGCGGCTGGAATTGCCGGACCCTCGCTTCGAAAGCGGGCGCGGCTGGGATGGCCGAACCGGCTCAGAGGGCGGGAGCCGAAACGACCGGCCCCCGCCAAGGGACCGCAGCGGCCCAGGCCCGGCGAGGGGGCCAGGGCGGCCGGGCCGGGTCAGAAGGTGAGGACGCTGCGGGCCACGCGGCCCGCGTGGGCGGCTTCGGCGGCCTTGGCGAAGTCCTCCACCGGGTAGACCTCCGTCACGAGCTCGTCCAGCAGCAGCTTCCCCTGCCGGTACAGCTCCGCGTACAGGGCTATGTCGCGCTGGGGACGGGAAGAGCCGTAACGGCAGCCCATGATCGTCTTGTCCAGGTACATCGAGGAGACCTGGAACGCGGCCTCCTCCCTGAACCCCGGCACCCCCAGCAGCACCGCCTGCCCGTGCCGGTCCAGCAGATCGACGGCCTGGCGGATCAGCCGCACGTTGCCGACGCACTCGAAGGCGTGGTCGGTGCCGGTCGGGAGGATCTCCTTCACCGCCGCCACCGCATCGGGGACGGCCGACGCGTCCACGAAGTGCGTCGCCCCGAACTGCCGGGCCACCGCCTCCTTCGCCGGATTGGCGTCCACCGCCACCACCGTCGTCGCGCCCGCGATCCGCGCCCCCTGGAGCACGTTCAGCCCGATCCCGCCGCTGCCGATGACCACCACCGACTCGCCCCGGTCGACCCGTGCCCGGTTCAGCACCGCCCCGACCCCCGTCAGGACACCGCAGCCGATCAGCGCCGCCGAGGCCATCGGGATGTCGTCCGGGATCTTCACCGCCTGCACGGCCTTGACGATCGTCCGCTCGGCGAAGGCGGAGTTCGAAGCGAACTGGAACAGCGGCTTCCCGCCCCGCGAGAACGGCTGCCCCGGCATCCCGATCGCCCTGCGGCACATCGTCGGCCGCCCCCGGTCGCAGTCCGCGCAGGCCCCGCAGTTGGCCAGGGTGGACAGCGACACGTGGTCCCCCGGCGCCACATGCGTCACCCCCGCCCCCACCGCCTCGACGACCCCCGCCCCCTCGTGCCCGAGCACCACCGGCACCGGGAACGGGATCGTCCCGTCCACGACCGACAGGTCGCTGTGGCACACCCCGGCCGCGCGGATCGCGACCAGCACCTCCCCCGGCCCGGGGTCCCCGATCTCCAGATCGTCGACCACCACAACCTGCTTGCCGTCGAACACGACGCCTCTCACCGGCCGCTCTCCTTAGGCAGGCCGAGCACGCGCTCGGCGATGATGTTCCGCTGGATCTCGTCCGAACCGCCGTAGATCGTGTCGGCCCGGGTGAACAGGAACAGGCGCTGCGCCTCGTCGAGGCCTCGTTCGTACGGGAGGTCGGGCGCCCAGTCCGCCGGCCCGGTCGCGCCCGCCGCGCCGCGGACGGCGACGGCCAGCTCGCCGAGCCGCCGGTGCCAGCCGCCCCACAGCAGCTTGGCCACGCTCGGCGCCCCGGGGTCGGATCCGGATGCGCTGCCCAGCGTGCGCAGCGCGTTCCAGCGCATCGTGCGCAGTTCGGCCCACTGCCGTACGAGCCGGTCCCGCAGCACCGGGTCCGCCCCGCCGTACCCCGCACCGTCGGCGTAGTCGGCCAGGACGCGTTCCAGTTCGGCCGCGAAGCCGATCTGCTGGACGAGCGTGGACACTCCGCGCTCCAGGCCGAGCAGGCCCATGGCCACCGCCCAGCCGTTGCCCTCGCCGCCCACGACCTCCGCGGCGACGGCCCCGTCGAAGAAGACCGCGTTGAACTCTGCAGTCCCCGACATCTGCCGGATGGGCCGGACCTCGACCCGCCCCGGCTGGTCCATCCGTACGAGCAGGAACGACAGCCCGCGGTGCCGGCGCGAACCGGCCTCGGTCCGGGCCAGGACGAAGCACCAGTCCGCCTCGCGCGCCAGCGAGGTCCAGATCTTCTGCCCGGTGACGCGCAGCCGCCCGTCGGCACCGTCCCGTACGGCCGCGGTCCGCACGGCCGCGAGGTCGGAGCCGGCGCCGGGCTCGCTGTAGCCCTGGCACCACAGCTCCTCGCCGCGCGCGATGCCCGGCAGGAAGCGGTCCTGCTGCTCGCGGCTGCCGTACGCGATCAGCGTCGGGGCGAGGAGGTTCTCGCCGATGTGGCCGACCCGGCCGGGGGCGCGCAGCGCCGCGTACTCCTCGGCCCAGACGACCTGTCCGGTCAGGGAGAGCCGCTGCTGCCCGTACGCCCCGGCCGGCACCTCCCAGCCCTGGCCGATCCAGCCGCCGCGGCCCAGTTCGCGCTCCCAGGCGCGGCGGGCCGCCACGCCCTCGTGCTCGCTGCCGGGCCCGCCGAGGCCGACCGCCCCGGCGTACGGGCCGTCGGCCCCGAGGTGCCCGGCGAGCCAGGCGCGGGCCCGTACGCGCAGTTCCTCGTCCTCGACCCCGAAGCTGAAGTCCACGGTGCGCGGCCCCTTCTAGGCGTTGCCGGCGGCGGGGGTGTTGCCGGCCTCGGCGGCGGCGGGGGTGTTGCGGGCGTTCGGCCGCTCCTTGGCGGCCGCGGCCCTGGCCATGGCCTCCAGCTGCACGAGCATCGGCATCGGGTCGGTACCGACCGTCCCGGGCAGGAAATCGGCGATCTTCTCGGGGGTCCAGGCTCCCTCGGCGTAGCCGGCGCGCAGCTCGCGCGGCTGCGCCCAGACGGCGATCTTGGGTCCGGCGATCGTGTAGACCTGCCCGGTGATGCGCTCGCCGCCGACGGCGACGGCCTTGTCGCTGAGGAGGTAGGTGACGAGGGCGGCGACGTCCTCGGGTTCGCCGATCTCCTTGAGCTCCATGGGGACGTTCGCGGACATGCGGGTACGGGCGACGGGCGCGACGGCGTTGGCGGTGACCCCGTACTTGTGCAGGCCGAGAGCGGCGGAGCGGACGAGGGAGATGATCCCGCCCTTGGCGGCGCTGTAGTTGGCCTGGGCGACGGAGCCCTGGTGGTTGCCGCTGGTGAAGCCGATGAGGGTGCCGGAGCCCTGGCGGCGCATGACGGCGGAGGCGGCGCGGAAGACGGTGAAGGTGCCCTTGAGGTGGGTGGCGAGGACCGGGTCCCACTCCTGCTCGGACATGTTGAACAGCATCCGCTCGCGCAGGATGCCGGCGACGCAGACGACGCCGTCGATGCGGCCGTAGCGGGTGAGCGCGGTGTCGACGACGCGCTGGCCGCCCTCCATGGTGGAGATGTCGTCGGCGACGGCGACGGCCTCGCCGCCGGCGGCCAGGATCTCCTTCACGACGGCCTCGGCTATCTCGCTGGTCGGTGCGCCGCCCTCGATGCCGACGCCGTAGTCGTTGACGACGACCCTGGCTCCCTCGGCTGCGGCGGCGAGTGCGACGGCGCGGCCGATGCC
Organism: Streptomyces sp. NPDC032472; assembly: GCF_040636955.1. NCBI lineage: Bacteria > Bacillati > Actinomycetota > Actinomycetes > Kitasatosporales > Streptomycetaceae > Streptomyces > Streptomyces sp. NPDC032472. The sequence goes on along the minus strand of NZ_JBEZVK010000004.1, from coordinate 79,656 downwards.
GCGGCCCGCGCCGGTGACGGCCACGACCTTGCCTGCCAAGAAGTTCCCCACGCCGACCCCTTCCCGCGGTTTCTGACGGAACGTTAGATTTTATGGGCAGCCGGACGCCGCCGCACAAGCCCCTGACGGGCACGCGTCCCCGCATCGCAAGGAGCTGATGAGGACCATGGCCCTGCCCGCCGCGTTCCACGACATCGCCAAGCGCGTCAACAACTGGGGGCGCTGGGGTGCCGGCGACGAGATCGGCACCCTGAACCTGATCACCGACGAGGTCGTACGGGCCGCAGCCGCCGAGGTCCGCACCGGGCGCCGCATCCCGCTCGCCCTCCCGCTCAAGGAGGACGGCGTACAGGCGGGCCTGATCCCGGGCCGCATCAACCCGCTGCACACGATGGTGCAGATCAACCAGGAGCTGTTCGGGCCGGGCGGCGTGGCCTGCAGCGACGACGCGGTGACGATGGGGCTCCAGGCCGGCACCCACTGGGACGCCCTCACCCACGTCTCGCACTCCGGCCGCATCTACAACGGCCGCCCCGCCGGCACCGTCACCGCCCACGGGCGGGCCGAGTTCAGCGGCATCGACAAGGCCGGGCCGGTCGTCTCCCGCGGGGTGCTGCTGGACGTGGCCCGCGCCAAGGGCCTGGACCGGCTGCCGGGCGGGCACGCGGTGACCCCGGAGGACCTGGCCGAGGCCGAGGAGTTCGCCGGGGTCGCGGTGCGGGCGGGGGACATCGTGCTGGTCCGCACCGGCCAGGTCCGGCTGTACCTGGCCGGCGACAAGCACGGCTACGGCTTTCCCTCGCCCGGGCTGTCCGTGCGCACCCCGCAGTGGTTCCACGCCCGGGACGTGGCCGCCGTCGCCAACGACACCCTGACCTTCGAGATCTTCCCGCCGGAGATCGACGACCTGTGGCTGCCGGTGCACGCGCTGGACCTGGTGGAGATGGGCATGCTCCAGGGCCAGAACTGGAACCTCGAGAACTTGTCCACAGCCTGTGCAGAAGAGTCCCGCTACACCTTCCTGCTCTCGGCCATGCCGGAGCCCTTCGTCGGCGCGGTCGGCACCCCGGTCGCCCCGGTCGCCGTCCTCTGACCGGCGCGGCCGCCGCGGCCACCGCGGACGGCGGCGACCGCGGCCACCGTCCAGGCCGCCGCCCATACCGCGCCGACGAGCAGGGCCGCCAGCGCCGTGCGCAGATGGGGCGGGGTCGGACCCAACCCCGGCGCCAGACCCGCGGCGCGAGCACCGAAGCCGAGGACACCGGCGCCGACCATCGCAATACCGACCCAGGAGGCGGCGAGCACCGGCCACCGCACGAGCCGGGTTCGCGGGAGGCGGAGGAGAACCAGCGCCACGACGGCCATCAGCAGCCCGAGGGCCGCGTTGGCCAGTTGGGCGGTGGCGACGTCGGCGACCGCACCGTAGGACTCGGCCGGCGCGGGGAAGCCCGGCATGCCGAGCTCGCCGTCCCTCGCCAGGTCCACCTTGCTGACGGTGTAGGCGAGGGCGCCGAGACAGGCGGTGACGGCGGCGACCCTGTGCGACATTCGGGTTCGGCTTCGGGGCATGGGTTCATCCTGCGACGTACGGCGGCCGGGCCGCCTCCGCCGCTCGCACGAACTCCCTCCCCCGCACGGGTGAGGAACCCCGCCCGCCTCACGCCAGCCGGAACCACACCGCCTTGCGCCCCGGGCGGGCGGTGACGGCCCAGTCGTCGGCGTACGCCGCGAGGAGGCCGAGGCCGCGGCCATGGGTGGCCAGGTCGCCTGCCGGTGTCCCGCTTATGGCCGCCAGGGTCGCCGCCACGGCCGGGGCCTGGTCGTAGACCGTCACCGTGACGGGGCTGCCCGTGGCCAGCGCCACCTCGACCGAGATCCGCCTGCTGCGGGTGTGCACGTGGGCGTTGGTCACCACCTCCGAGGTGCACAGCCGTGCCCGGTCCACGAGGTGGGCGAGCCCGGCCGCCTGGAGGACCAGGGCGACCCATTCGCGCGCGAGCCGGGGGGTGTCGGCCCGGCTGGGTGCGGTGAAGCGGTAGGTGTTCGTCGTTGCCATCGTTGTTCTCCCAACGCGGTACGAGTACGCGCGCCGCCGTCGCCCGTCATGTGCCGTGGCTCTGGCCGCCCCCAGGGTGACACGCGCCGTCTCAAGGCGCGGTTCAGCGGCTGCACTTCGGCCCTACTGGCGCTCGATGCGGTGCACCTCGGACCATAGGGTGCAACTATGCACCGGTGCAACCTTGTTCGTCATGTCGGCGGACGCCGGTGGACCCGCGCCGGGGATACCGGCAGACTCGTGTCAGACAAGGGGAAGGGACACATGCCGCCGAGGGACAACCCGACTGCACGCCAGGCGCGACTCGGTACCGAGTTGCGGAAGCTGCGCGAGGCCGCGGGCGCGACCGCCAGGCAAGCCGCCGGCCTGTTGTCGGTCGACCAAGCAAAGATCAGCCACATCGAAGCCGGTCGCCTCGGCGTCAGCGAGGAGCGCATCCGGCGACTCGCAACCTTCTACTCCTGCGACGACGACGCCCTCATCGATGCCCTGTGCACCATCGCCAGGGAGCATCGTGGGCAGTACTGGTTTGACGAATATCGGGGCATCCTTGCCCCGGGCTTCCTCGACATCGGTGAACTCGAGCACCATGCGATAGCACTTCGATCCATGCAGAGCATGACCCTGCCCGGCCTCTTCCAGACGGAGAACTACGCCCGCGCGTTGTTTTCAGGCGTCACGCCGAAGCTTCCGGCCGGCGAAGTCGAGGACCGCGTCGAGTTCCGCATGAAGCGAGCCGCCCTCCTCGACCGGCCGAACCCGCCCCCGTTCGACGCCATCATCCACGAGGCCGCGCTGCGCATGCGCTTCGGCGGGCGCGATGTCGCGCGCGAGCAGCTGGAGCACCTGCTGAAGCTGTCCACGCGACCCACGCTGTCGATTCGCGTGATCCCGTTCACCAGCGAGGACTTCATCGAGGTGACCCAGCCCGTCCTCTATGCGCACGGCGTCGTCCCCCAGCTGGACACCGTGCAGATCGACAGCGCGTTCGGGGGCCGGTTCCTCGACGCCGACGCCGATCTGCGGAAATACCGCACGCTGTTCGAGATCGCGGAGAAAGCGGCTCTCGACCCGGAAGGGTCCCGCCAGATCATCCACCACATCGCACGAGAACTGTGAGAGACAGCGGCATGAGCACACCCATCAGTTGGCAGAAGTCCTCCTTCTCCGGAGGCAACGGCGAAAACTGCATCGAGGTCGGCCGGGAAGCCGGCAGCATCGTGATGCGCGAGAGCGACGATCCAAGCCTGGTCATCACCACCAGCCCGGCCAAGCTCGCCGCATTCATCCGAGGCGTCAAGGCGGGCGAGTTCGACCACTTCGCGAGCTGACCGCCCGGACGGCGACCGCCACTCCCATGCCCCCGCCCTCGGCGGGGGCATTCGCATCGGCGGTGGCGGGGCATACATGCACCGGTGCACACTTGCCACAGCGCCTCGCGTAGCGATACCGTCGCAATGCGTCACCGAGCTCGGCTCGGCTGTCGTAAACCGCTTGGGCTGCCCGGCAGTTGCGCCTGACTGGCGTGCAGCCCTGCGCCACTGCACCCCAGCCACAGGAGGGCAACCATGCCCCGGCCGGAACCATCCACGCCCCCGGAGGGGGCCACGTCGCCCACACGACGGGACTGCAAGGCAGCCATCCGCACCGGGTACTGGTTCGAGGCGGTGTGCTTCAAGGACGCCTACACCACCGCTCCCGAGCTGCTGGACCGGGTCATGCTCGCCACGCCCGAGGAGGCCGTGCGGCTGGTCCGGATCCAGATCCGGACCACCCACCCCTTCGCGCTCAGCCCGGCCGAGGTCGAGCGGGCGCTCGCCTGGGCCGGTGGGGAGGGGCGGGTCCACGCCCTGGCGGCCCTGCACCGCGGGGAGCCCGCCGGCTTCGGGATCATGCTGCGGAGCGGGCTGCGGGCCGAGTGGCGGGTGCTGCCCGTGCGGTACCTCGGGATTCAGCCCGCGGGATGCAGCCCGGAGGCCGATGTCCGCGGCCGGGGCCGTCACTAGGGTCGACGGCATGGACACCTCATCAGGGGCCGTCGCGCGGCGGCCCACCGCTCATCGCCTGCAGACCACGGCGCTCTGGGTCGGCGCCGGGCTCACCGCCCTGCTGCTCACCCAGCTCACCGCCCGCGTCCCCCTCGGCTTCGGGGGACAGATCACCCAGCCCGGACCCGTCCTGGCCGTCCTCGGGATCCTGCTCGCCGCCGTGCTGCTGCGCCGGGCACCGCTGACGACGCTCGGCCTGATGCTGCTCAACGGCACCTTCGTGCTCTTCCTCTCCCACAGCCCCGGGCTGACGACCGCCGCAGTGGTGCCCGCCGCCGCCGCGCTCGGACAGGTCGCCGTGACCTGGCCCCGCAGGACGGCGGCCCTCGCCGCCGCGGCCACGGCCCTGATCCTGATCACCGGCCAGTTCGCCCTGCCCGCGCACGGCGGTCCGGAGGTCGTGCTCAGCCAGAGCCAGCTGCCGATCGTCGTGGCGGCCTGGCTCATCGGGGACTCCGTACGCCGCAGCCGCGAGTCCGCCGCGCAGGCGCACGCCCGCGCCACCGAGCAGGCCCTCGCCGACGAACGCCTGCGCATCGCCCGCGAGCTGCACGACATGGTCGCCCACAGCATCGGCGTCATCGCCATCCAGGCCGGCGTCGGCAGCCGCGTCATCGGCAAGCAGCCCGAGCGGGCCCGCGAGTCCCTCCAGGCCATCGAGGCCACCAGCCGGGAGACCCTGGCGAGCCTGCGCCGGACCCTGGTGGGCCTGCGCCGCAGCGAACCCGCCGCCCTCGCGCCGACCCCCGGCCTCGACGGCCTCGACCGGCTCGTCGCAGCCACCGCCGAGGACACCGGCGTGCACGTGGAGCTGGTGTGGTCCGGCAGCCCGCGACCGCTGCCGCAGGAGATCGAGCTGGCCGCGTACCGGATCGTGCAGGAGGCCCTGACCAACGTCGTACGCCACGCCGGGGCGGGCCGCTGCCGCGTGGAGGTCGCATACGGGGACTCGGAACTGGCGCTGGAGATCACCGATGACGGACGGGGACCCGGCCCCGCCGGCCCCGGCAGCGGCTTCGGCATCACCGGGATGCGCGAGCGCGCCGAGCTGCTCGGCGGCCGACTGGAGGCCGGGCCCTTGGCCGGAGGCGGGTTCCGGGTGGCGGCCGGCCTGCCGGTCGACGGGGAAGACCCGGAGGATGTGCGATGAGCAGCGGCCGCATCCGGGTCCTGCTCGCCGACGACCAGCCGCTGGTGCGGTCGGGGCTGCGGGTCCTGATGGAGGACACCGCGGACCTGGAGGTCGTCGGGGAGGCGGCGAACGGCGCCGAGGCGGTCCGGCTCGCCGCAGAGCTCGCGCCGGACGTGGTGGTGATGGACATCCGGATGCCGGAGATGGACGGCATCGAGGCCACCCGCCGGATCACCGGGACCGGAGCCGCCCCCGCCTCCCCCGCCCGGGTCCTCGTTCTCACCACCTTCGACGAGGACGAGTACGTCTACGGGGCGCTGCGCGCCGGCGCGAGCGGGTTCGCCGTGAAGGACATGGCGCTGGACGACCTCCTCGCGGCGGTCCGCGTGGTCGCCGCCGGCGACGCGCTCATCGCGCCCGGGGTCACGCGCCGCCTGATCGCGGACTTCGTCTCCGGGCCGCCGCCCGCGGCCGCGCGGGTGCCGGCCATCACCGAGCGGGAACAGGAGGTGCTGACGCTGGTGGGCCGCGGCCGGTCGAACGGCGAGATAGCCCAGGACCTGTTCATCTCGGTGGCGACGGCGAAATCGCACGTGGCGCGGCTGCTGACGAAGCTCGACGCGCGGGACCGGGTGCAACTGGTGATCAAGGCGTACGAGATGGGGCTGGTCACGCCGCCCCGGTGACGGCGGCGTGGTCCAGCGGGTGGCGGCGTACAGTCGCGCACGCCCCGAGCGCGGCACGGCAGCCGCCACCCCACGACCCGCACTCGTCAAGGTCTGCCCTTGGCGTCCCCTCGCGACGAATCGCTCAACACAAGGGTGATCAACAGTTGACGAACCGTCAACACCTCGTTAGAGGTACACGCGCGGTTCCCGGATCGACCCATATGTTTCGCGGGACCGCTCCGAGCCGCCCGCAGGGCCGACCGCCGAGCCGCCCGCAGGGCTGACCGGAGAGCCGTCCGGTGCGCCGCCCCCGGGCTTGTCGGGGCGGTCGACCTCGCACCAGATGTGCTTGCCCACACCCTCGCGCTGCCAGCCCCAGCGGTCGGCGAGCCCGTCGACGAGCTCCAGGCCGCGCCCGTTGGTCTCGTCGCCCGCGGCCTGCCGCCGGGCGGGGGCCCGGTCGCTGGTGTCGGCGACCTCGACGCGCACGCCGGGCTCGCCGAACAGCATCCGCAGCACGGCCGGACAGCCGGTGTGCACGACCGCGTTGGTGACGAGTTCCGAGATCAGCAGGATCAGGGTCTCGGCGAGCGGCGAGTCGTCCCCTATGCCGCACCCCGCCAGCCGGGACCGCGCCCATCTGCGGGCCCGGCCGACCTCGGCGGGATCCGGGCCTACCTCCAGCTGCACCTGAAGCACCTGCACCGCTCACACCATCCGAACCGGCGGACACTTCGCCTCGCGACAGGACGGGATCACCGATTGTGATCCCCTTGCCGAGCAGCATGGTTGACATACAGTCACCACAACAAGCGCTTCGGGCATATTCCAGCGCGAAGGAGTAGGCATGGTGCATACTGTGCGACGCTCACGCCGCGCTACCGCTCGCATTCCCGGGAGCGTACCGGAGCAGCCCCTCTCTCTCCGGGGCGCCCGGCGCCGGGCGGAGGACACAAATCGATATCAACTCTCTGTAATCGGACATGCGTCCCGCCTCGTCCCACCCGTGCCCCCCTCGTCACAGCCTGCTACGACATTGCGCCACATCATGCGACGGCACGGCGCTACGGCGCCGCCGTGGCCAGCAGCTCCGCCGCCAGCGCCTCCTGCGCCTGCGCGGCCGTCCGCCACTGCTCGGCCCGCACCCACGCCCGCTTCAGGTGCAGGTGCACATCGGCCTCCCAGGTGAAACCCATGCCCCCGTACACCTGGAGGCAATCCCGGGCGCCGCGCACCGCCGCCTCGTCGGCGAGCAGCTTCGCGCCCGCGATCTCCGCCGCGACCTGCGCGGTGGCCCCCAGCCCGGACGCTGCCGCCCCGGACACCGCATCCGCCGCGACCGCCGCCGCGTAGACCGCCGTACGGGCCACCTCGGCCCGCACCAGCATCCCCGCGCACAGGTGCTTGACCGCCTGGAACGCCCCGATCGGCTGCCCGAACTGCTCTCGCTCCTTCGCGTACCGCACCGCCAGCTCCACCGTGCGCAGCGCGCTGCCGACCTGGAGCGCGGCCGTGAGCAGCGCGCCCTCGTCGCGGTACGGGCCCGGGTCCGGCAGGACCTGCCGCGCGGGCAGCCGGTGCAGCGGGGTCAGCGGGTCCGCCGAGGGCACCGGCTCACCCGAATGGAGCAACGCCGAAGCCGGCTGCGCCGCACCGGCCCCCGGCCCGCTGCCCGCCCCGGCAGCCGTTCCGAGCACCGCGTCCGCCTCCCCGAGGTGGGCCACCAGCGGCCCGTCGTACCCCTCGTGCCCGTCGAGCCCGTCGAGCCCGTCGAGGTCGCACGCGGTCACCACGGTGGTGCCCGCGGCGGCTCCCGGGACCAGCCCGGCCGCCAGGTGCGTGGCGACCAGCGGCCCCGGCAGCAGCGCCCGACCCGCCTCCTCGAAGACGAGCACCGCCTCCGCGAGGCCGAGCCCGACCCCGCCGTCCGCCTCCGGCAGCCGCAGCGCGAAGAAGCCTGCCTCGCCGAGCTCCCGCCACAGGTCCCGGTCGACCGCGGTCCCGCGGTCCACGGCCGCCCGCAGCGCCTCGCGCCCATACCGCCGCGCCAGCAGCTCCCGTACGCCCGCCCGCAGGTCCCGCTGCTCCTCGGTCGGCTGGAAGTCCACGGCCCTCACCGGCCCTTCGGGAGGCCGAGGATCCGCTCGGCGACGATGTTCTGCTGGATCTGCGAGGTGCCCGCGGCAATCGTGTACGACAGGGACGAGAGCCGCTCGCGCACCCACTCCTCCTCCAGGGCGAGCGAGCCCGCGCCCAGCACCTCGGCGGCGGCCTCGTACAGCTCCTGCCGGGCGTGCGAGTAGGCCAGCTTGAAGACGGAGCCGCCGGTGCCGGGGACCCCGCCGGTGCGCTGCGCCTCGCTGACGTTCCACTGGGTCAGCCGCCACAGGGCGCCGAACTCCCCGTACAGCCGGCCCAGCCTGCGCCGCAGCACCGGGTCGTCCCAGCGGCCGTTGGCCCGTGCGGCGCGGGCGAGCTCGCCGAGGGTGCGCCGGCAGGCCACCACCTCGCCGACGAAGGCGGTGCCGCGCTCGAAGGAGAGGGTGACCATGGTGACGCGCCAGCCGTCGTTCTCCGCGCCGACGCGGTTGGCGACCGGGACGCGGACCTCGTCGAGGAACACCTCGGCGAACTCGGCGGAGCCGGCGAGGGTGCGCAGCGGCCTGACGGTGACCCCGGGGGCGTCCATCGGCAGGGCCAGCCAGGAGATCCCGCGGTGCTTCGGGGCCTCGGGGTCGGTGCGGACCAGCAGCTCGCACCAGTCGGCGACCTCCGCGTGGGAGGTCCAGATCTTCGAGCCGGTGACCACGTAGGCGTCGCCGTCGCGGACGGCGCGGGTGCGCAGGGCGGCGAGGTCGGAGCCGGCACCGGGCTCGCTGAAGCCCTGGCACCACACCTCGTCGCCGCGCAGCACGGGCGGCAGCCAGCGCGCCCGCTGCCCGGCGGTGCCCTCGGCGGCGATGGTCGGGCCGGCGTGCAGCAGGCCGACGAAGTTCGCGCCGACGTAGGGGGCGCCGGCCCGCTCGGTCTCCTCCAGGAAGATCAGGTGCTGGGTGGGGGTGGCGCCGCGGCCTCCCGCGTCGACGGGCCAGTGCAGCCCGGCGTAGCCGGCGTCGTACAGGCGCCGCTGCCAGCCGAGGTCGTAACGGCGCCGGCCCGGCCAGTCGTCCGCAGAGGGCTTGGGCGGCAACTCGGGCAGCACCTTGGCGAGCCAGGCGCGCAGTCGGGCGCGGAACTCCTGCTCCTCCTCGGTGTACGAGAGGTCCATCAGACGAGGTCCAGGCCGAGCATGCGGATGGCGTTGCCGCGCATCAGTTTGTAGACGGTCTCCTCGTCGAGGCCCTTCACATGGTCGAGGGCGACCTCCTTGGTGTGCGGGAAGGTCGAGTCCACGTGGGGGTAGTCGGTCTCGAAGGTGGCGTTGTCGCGGCCGACGACGTCGAGCGAGGCGATGCCGTGCTTGTCGCGGAAGAAGCAGCAGAACATCTGCCGGTAGTAGTACGTGGACGGCGGCTCCGGGATCAGGTCGCGGACCCCGCCCCAGGCGCGGTGCTCCTGCCAGACGTCGTCGGCGCGTTCGAGGGCGTACGGGATCCAGCCCATCTGGCCCTCGCTGTAGGCGAGCTTGAGCTGCGGGAACTTCACCAGGACCCCGCTGAAGAGGAAGTCCATCATCGAGGCCATCGCGTTGTTGAAGCTCAGCGAGGCCTGGACGGCGGGCGGCGCGTCGGGAGAGGCGGCGGGCATCTGGGAGGAGGACCCGATGTGCATGTTGACGACGGTGCCGGTCTCCTGGCAGACGGCGAAGAAGGGGTCCCAGTAGCCGGAGTGGATGGAGGGAAGGCCGAGGTAGGTGGGGATCTCGGAGAAGGTGACGGCCCGCACCCCGCGGGCGGCGTTGCGCCGGATCTCGGCGACGGCGAGGCCGATGTCCCACAGCGGGATGATGCACAGCGGGATCAGCCGGCCGCCGCTGTCGCCGCACCACTCCTCGACCATCCAGTCGTTGTAGGCGCGGACGCAGGCGAGGGCCACCTCCTTGTCGTGCGCCTCGGCGAAGGTCTGGCCGCAGAAGCGGGGGAAGGTGGGGAAGCACAGGGAGGCCTCGACGTGGTTGAGGTCCATGTCGGCCAGGCGGGCCTTGGGGTCCCAACAGCCCCGGCGCATCTCCGCGCGGGTGATGCCCTCCAGGGTCATGTCGTCGCGGTCGAAGCCGACGGCGGCGATGTTGCGCTTGTACGGGAACTTCAGGTCCTCGTAGATCCACCAGTCGGTGGGCGGGCCGTCCGGGTCCATCGTGATCTGGTACTTGCCGCCGACGTACTGGAGCTCTCCGATGCCGGCGGTCAGCGGCTGTGGTCCCCGGTCGCGGTACTTGGCGGGGAGCCAGGTCTCGAAGAGGTGCGCCGGTTCGATCACGTGATCGTCGACGCTGATGATCCGAGGCAGTTCCATGGGTCCCCCCAACACACCGTGTCCGGCGTTTCTGATGGATCGTCAGAAACAAGCTAGCCCCGCGACCCCTGGACCGACAAGCGCCGGAGCCCTACGCTCTCCATTCGATCTGACTATCCGTCAGATTGAACGGAATGGAATGGCTTCGGTCGCCGCACCGCTACGACAGGACGGAGGTCGGCCGCCATGGCGGACACCGCGAGAGAGCTGGCACAGTCCCCCACCCTGTGGGAGCTGGTCGAGCGCCGGGCCGCGCTCACCCCCGGCGCCCCGGTCCTGATCGAGGCCGACGGCGGCCGCCGCATCGGCTTCGGGGAGCTGCGGGCGCGCGCCGAGCGCACCGCCGCCGGCCTGTACGACCGGGGCATGCGCCCCGGCACCGTCGTCGCCTGGCAGCTGCCCACCCGCATCGAGACCGTGCTGCTCTCCCTGGCCCTGGCCCGGCTCGGCGCCGTCCAGTCCCCGGTCATCCCCTTCTACCGCGACCGCGAGGTGGGCTTCGCCCTGCGCGAGTCCGGGGCCGCGCACTTCGCCGTGCCCGGCACGTGGCGCGGCTTCGACCACACCGCGATGGCCCGCCGGCTCGGGGCGCCGGGCGTCTTCGAGGCGTACGACACCCTGCCCGAGGGCGATCCGGCCGTACTGCCCCCGCCGCCGGCCGACGGGACCTCCGTACGCTGGATCTACTGGACCTCCGGCACCACCTCGGACCCCAAGGGCGTCCTGCACACCGACCGCTCCCTGATCGCCGGCGGCTCCTGCCTGGCCCACGCCCTGCAGCTCGGCGCCGACGACGTGGGCTCGATCGCCTTCCCGTACGCGCACATCGGCGGGCCCGACTACCTGGTGATGCTGCTGCTCTACGGGTTCCCGGCCGTGCTCTTCGAGAAGTTCGCGCTGCCCGAGGCCCTGGACGGCTACCGGCGCCACGGGGTCACGGTCGCGGGCGGCTCCACCGCCTTCTACTCGATGTTCCTCGCCGAGCAGCGCAAGGACCCGTCCCGGAAGCTGATCCCCACCCTGCGCCTCCTCGCGGGCGGCGGCGCCCCCAAGCCGCCGGAGCTCTACCACGCCGTCGTGCGCGAGCTGGGCTGCGGGCTCACCCACGGCTACGGCATGACCGAGGTCCCGATGATCACCATGGGCTCGCCCGACGACACCGCCGAACACCTGGCCGGCACCGAGGGCCGGCCGCCCGCCGGCATGGAGATCCGCATCACCGACGCCGAGGGCAAACCGCTGCCCGCCGGCACCGACGGCGAGGTCCGGCTGCGCGGGGAGGCCGTCTGCCGGGGCTACCTCGACGCGCGCGCCACCGCCGAGGCCTTCGACGCGGACGGCTTCCTCGTCACCGGCGACCTCGGACACCTGACGGCCGACGGATACCTGGTCCTCACCGGCCGCAGCAAGGACGTGATCATCCGCAAGGGCGAGAACATCTCCGCGAAGGAGATAGAGGACCTCCTGCACCGCCTGCCCGGCGTCGGCGACGCCGCCGTCATCGGCCTGCCCGACCCCGACCGCGGCGAACGCGTCTGCGCGGTCGTCGAGCAGCCCGCGGGCGCGACCCCGCTGACCCTGCCCCAGGTGACGGCGTACCTGCGCAGCCAGGGCCTGTCCCCGCACAAACTGCCGGAGCAGCTGGAGCTGGTCGACGCCCTCCCCCGCAACGAGACCCTGCGCAAGGTCCTCAAATACAAACTCCGCGAACGCTTCGCGTAGCCCGGCCAGGGCCGCCCGCCTGGCCAGGTCACAGCTCAGCGCCGCCTTCAAGTGCGCCGGCCGCCTTTGGGGGCTTCGGCGTACGCGGCAGGGCCGATGGCATACCGGCCACCGGCCCTGAACGCCTAACTGCCTCTACGTCCTTAGAAGCCGAGGGTTCCCAAGAGGCCGGTGACCGGTGATATGAGGTCGTGTCCGAACTGCGTGATCTTCGTGGCCACAGGAGCCACCACCTTGCCGTCGATCTTGCTGAGCGCGCCGATCCACTTGGACTGGCCGAAGGTGAGGAGTCCCAGAGCCGTGCCCCCGAGGGACGTCTTGAATTCGCCGCTCGTCCATCCGTAGCCGATTCCGGTGAGCACGGTACTGACAGCGGACAGGCCGAGGGAGGTCCACGCGAGCCCGCCAGCGACAAGCTCCAGGGGCGGGAAGAAGATACCGGCGATACCGAAGCCGGCGGCGAGGAAACCCGTGCCGATGCTCGCCCAGTTCGCCGCGTTCGCCCACCACTTCGCGTCCTTCCACCAGGGAAGGTCGTTCTTGACGGTGTCGTTGTCAGGGGTGTCGGCCGGGTTCTTCCCGGCTTCCTTGGCCGCGCGCGCCTCCTCGGCCGCCTTCTTGGCAGCCTCCGCGACTTCAGCCGTCCGCTTTTCCGTGGCGATCCGGTGCGCGTCGCTCGCCGCAGCCGCCGCCGTCTTCGCGTCCTGTCCGGCCTGAACGGCGGAGGCGTGGGCGGAAGCGGCCGAAGCCTGAGCGGCGTTGGCGGAGGCGACCGCGCTGCGGGCGGCGTCCAGGGCACGGTTGGCGGAGTAGTTCGCCGAGCGCGCGGCGGTGCGCGCGGTGGCGGCCGCCTTCTTCGCCCGGTCGGCCGAGGCCTGCGCGGACGCCGCCGACTGCTCGGCGTCATTCGCGAACGTGTTCGCCTGCTGTGCGGAGGTGGCGGCCTGCGTTGCCGACTGCTTCGCCTTGTCCGCCCACTGCAGCGCTTCGGTGGCGGCGTCACGGGCCTTCGCAGCCGCCTCCTGGGCACGGTGGGCGTTCTCCTGGGCCTTGTACGCGATCTTTGCGGCGGCCGCGATCGCGCCCTGCATGGCGGCGATGTGGGTGGCGGAGTCGTAGTCGAGCAGAGCGGTCTTGTACTGGACCGAGGAGACGAAGTTGCGGCGCATCCACGCCGGGCCCTCCATCGCGGCCTTGGCATGAGCTTGGGTGTACCGGCCCCCCGTGGCGATGAGGGCTGCGGTGGCGACCGCGTCGTCCTCCTGCTGCGCCGCCTCGTGCTTGACGTTGATGAATTCGTGCAGGGCTTGGGCGGTTCCGGCGTTCAGCGCCTCGGTCGCCGCCGCCTTCACCGCCTTGCCGGGGTTGCCGGCCAGGATGCGGCCGACCAGGACGCGGTTCTCCGTCGCGGCGGCCTGGATGGCGCCGCCGCCGAGGAACTTCGTGGCGGCTTCCGCGTCGCTGCTCGCCAACGCCTTGGTCGCGGCATCGGCGATGTCCGGGGCGCAGGTCCGAGCGAGATAGAGGCTGGTCTCCCGGTCGTCCTGCCGCTGGGCGATCTGCCGGGCGGTGTCGATCCAGGTGTGAACGTCGGAGTCCGTGCCGGACAGGGCGAAGCGTGCGGCCTCAAGCGACCAGGTGCCCTTGGAACGCATCATGGTGACGGCCGCCTTGCGTCCAAGGGTGGCGGCGAGGTTCGTGTCACCTGCCTTGAGTGCCGACTCGGCCTGGGCTATGAGGTCCTTTTGGGCCTGGTCGGCCTGCGCGGCCTGGGTGCGCTTCTCGGCGAGTTCCGCCCGCTCCAGGTCCTCGATCCGCTTGAGCAGACGGGTCTCCTCGATCGCCTGCTGCGTGTCCTGGTCGAGGCGCTGCCACTCGGCCTCCCGCGCGGCCTGCTCCACCGCGACCGCCTGGGCGACGGCGTCGGTGGCGGTTTTCGCGGCCTTGCTGGCCTCGTTGGCGAACTCGGTCGACTTGTTCGCGTACTCCACTGCCTGGCCTGCGTACTGGACAGCCCACTCCGCGGCGGCCGCGGCCTTCTCGGCGTGGTCGGCCGCGCTGTTCGCCGCGTCGCGTGCGGTGCGGGCAGCCGCCGCGGCCGTGTTCGCAAGATTCTGTGCCATACCGGCGGCATTGGTGGCGAGCTGGGCGTTGGCGCTGGCGATCTGCGCTTCGCGCTTGGCCTCTGCGGCCTCCGCCTGGGCGACGCCCGCGGCTTCGGCTGCCACCGCCGAAGACTTCGCGGCGGCCGCGGCGTTGCGCGCTGCCGACGCGGCGGCGGACCCGGCGCCCGCAGCCTGGGACGCAGCATTGGCGGCGTAGTCGGCGGCGGTCGCCGCACTGCGCGCCCTGGCCGCGGCGTTGCGGGCGGAGACGGCGGCGTCCTTGGCGGCGGATGCCTGGGAGGCGTCCTTGGACGCGGCGATGGCGGCGCCGTATGCCTGGGCCGCAGCGGAGCCGGCGGTGGCCGCGGCCTGGCTCGCGGCGGCGGCGGCGTAAGCGGCGCGGCGGGAAGCCTGAACGGCGGCGTGGGAAGCGCTGGTCGCGACACGCGCCGAGTCGGCCGCCCCCTTCGCGGCTTCGGAGGCCTTGCGGGCGGCCCTGCCGGACTTGGCCACATCGGCCTGGGCTTGCTGGGCCTCGTACGCCGCCTTCTCCGCCGCCTCCTTGGCTTGGTCCGCCGCCTTGACGGCGCGGGCGGAGGCCTCCTCGGCCTGCTTCGTCATCGCGTCGGCCTTCTTGCCTTCGCGTTCGACGACCGCGACGAGTTCCTCGATCTTCGAGGCCTCCTGGTCGCGGGCGCGCGCGATGTGCTGGCCGGTCTCCAGGAACCATTCGATGTCGGCAGCGGTGCCGGACATGGCACGCGAGGCGTACTTCTTCACCTCCGGACCCGCCTGGAAGGAGAGCTTGCCGACCTCGACGCGCATGTCCTCCTGGCGGGCGGTGTACTGGCCGTCGGTGAGGAATGTCTCCAACGCGGCCTGGGTGCCGGCATTCAGGGCCTCGCTCCCTGCGCGGTTCACACCCTTGCCGCCGTTGGCCATCACGATTCCGGTGGCGACCCGCAGGTCCTCCGCGATGGCGGTCTTGAAGCCGCCCGCGAGGTAGGCGGCGATGGAGGCGTCGCCGCCGTTGATCGCCGCGATGGCCTCACGCCGGGTGCCCTTGCCGCCTCTCGTGAGGGAGGTGGCAAGGGCAACGCGATTGTCCATCGCCGTCTCCGCGGGGAGCGTGACGGTCAGGAAGGTCTGGACCTCGGCGTCGGATCCGGTCAACACCGCTTCGGCGGCGGCGCGGACACCCTTGCCACCCAGCAGCCACGCCTTGACGACCTTGGCTCGAGGGGTGTCGGGCAGCCTGAACGGGTCACCGCCGTCGCCCTCTGGCGGCGGTGTATCGGCCCATGCCGCTACGGGGTTGAGAACCAGGCTGGAGGTGGTGACGACAGCCGTGGTGGCAGCTACAGCGGTGAGAACACGCCGCCTGCTCCAATAGATGGTGTCCAAAACGGTCCTTCGGAATCAGCGCCTGGCGGTTGACACGCCGGCGGTGGCGAATCGCCAGACAGGGAAATTGCCTTGGCCGCGCCCATGTGCCCCGGCCCGTAAGGAAGTCGGGCGGGGACACGACAGATGTGCACCGCGACCTTACGAGGCAATCAGCGTATTGAACACCCGCGACACGCAGCGTACGACACGGTTTGAGTCATGGGAAAATCTGGAATCCCGCCTTCCAGTTAGGGAATTCGGAACTCAACATTCCGCAGCCACCGGCGAGATTCTCCAGCGTGGCACAAGTCACTCCCCACATGGGCGGCTTGCCCCGTTTCGCACCCTGGTAATCGATGGACGACTGTCGGCGCAGTGCGTTTCGATGCGGGAGGTGCGGCGGGGGCGACTCGGTGCGTCGCTGTTTCGTCACCGACCTGCCCCTGGCCAGCTTTACGGAACTCCTGACGAACAGTTACGATCCGGCTGGGAGTGGGGGGCTTCCAGTGGGTGACGGACTCATGGACGAGTCGTTTCCCGTTGGTCAGATGACGGCCTTCACCTCCGGCGTTGATGCATCTTTCGAGACTTCCTCGAAACCGACGACTAGGACAGCAATGAAGGCACGTAAGGCAATTCTGCGAACCTTTGGTGCAGCCGCGGGCGCCAGCGCCTTGGCATGGTTCGCGATTGCGGGCGGCGTGACGGGCGTATCCGCCGCGGACACCTCCTCCATGAAGGCGGTCGCCGACGAAGGCCCTGGCTACGCCATCGAGGACTTTGCCTATCCGAACGCCGACAAGATCCTTGCGGAGCGGCACATCACGCTCAAGCGCGGCGATGGCCATATCCTCCTCGCCGATTGCGGGAGCGCGACCGACCTGCTTGAGGTCTGGGGCCGCAAGAACGAAAAGACCTGCTTCAGCGTCACGGGCACCAGTGGCTACCTGACTCTGGAGATTCCCGCGGTCTACTTCATCCAGGGAAACAGCTATAACACGCAGGTGGAGATGTCGGCCGGTGCCGAGGAGAAGACGTTCGAGGTGAAGAAGAACGACTGGACTCCGGTCGGCGAGAGCGCGGACGCGCAGGGCCGTGATTTCATGCTCATGGAAATCAGGACTGCCAAGTAAAGCCCCTGTGGCTGGCGGTTCTTTCGCCTGTCTCGAGTCATCGACTCCGAATCCCTGATGCGCTGCATACGGATTCGCTGAAGCCGAATCCGATCTGCTTCTCTCCCACGAGGTCCAGGATCGCCCGGAGAGAATCGTTCGCGTACCGCCATCCGCTCTTTTCCTACAGCCGGCTCGGCGCCCGCGACGTTTCGGACAAGCGGCCCCCGGCCGAGGCCCGACCACACCGACTCAACGGTCGACTTCGCAGTCGACCTGCGCCCCGGCACACGTGAGAATCCCGCGTGCCGACGCTCTGCTCCAAAGGGAGAAGCATGTCTGTACCCCATCTGCGCTCCGCGCGGATGACCGGTCTACTGGTGTCCGCCACCGCGGTTGCCGCAGGCCTCGTATCGGCCGGCTCGGCACAGGCGGTCACCGGACCCGAAGCCCAGGCGGCCCAGCACGCCTACACCGTGAAGCTGACCATCGGCGACGAGGCCAACAGCCGGGCCTGCACTGGCACGCTGGTCGACCCGCGCTGGGTCCTGACCGCCGCGAGCTGCTTCGCGGCCACCCCCGGTAAGCCGGTTCCGGCCGGAAAGCCCGCCCTGAAATCGACTGCGGGGCTGAGCAACGGGCAGAGCCGTGACATCGTCGAGGTCTCGGCGAGTACCTCCGACCGAGACGTGGTCCTGGCCCGACTTGCCGCCCCGGCCGTGGGCATCGCCCCCGCCAAGCGCGCCGGAAGCACTCCGGCTGCCGGTACCGACGTGACCGCGGCGGGTTTCGGCAGGACGAAGACCGAGTGGGTGCCCGGCAAGCTCCACACCGGTACCTTCACCGTGAACAGCTCTGACGCCACCACCCTCGCCATCACCGGCAAGGGCACCGACGCCATCTGCAAGGGCGACACCGGCGGCCCGCTGCTGAACGCGGCCGGGGAGCTCGTGGCCGTCAACAGCCGCTCCTGGCAGGGAGGGTGCCTGGGCACGAACGCGGCCGAGACCCGCACCGGCGCCGTCTCCGCCCGTGTCGACGACCTCGGCGCCTGGATCGCTCAGGTCACCGCTCCTCGCAACGG
The DNA here is from genome assembly GCF_040636955.1 of Streptomyces sp. NPDC032472. Taxonomy (NCBI): domain Bacteria; kingdom Bacillati; phylum Actinomycetota; class Actinomycetes; order Kitasatosporales; family Streptomycetaceae; genus Streptomyces; species Streptomyces sp. NPDC032472. The sequence continues at coordinate 61,888 of NZ_JBEZVK010000004.1, read as the reverse complement.
CGACCAGGTGGCCCTGCTCGCCGGTGGCGGCGGCACCATGTGGTCGCAGGCCGGCGACCTCGGGTACGGCGAGTACGGCGCGTCGTGGGGCAAGGTCGACGGCCAAGACGTCTCCCGGGTGAGCACGGTCCGCCACGGGGACTCGGTCCGCGCCTACGCCATCGCGGGCGGCCGCGTCTACGGCCAGGACCTCGACCTCGCGACCGGCAAGTGGTCCGGCTGGGGCCAGGTCCCCGGCGACGCCGCCGGAGCGAAGGACATCTCCGCCGCCCTGGTCGGTGACACGGTCCACGTGCTGATCGTCGGCTCCGAGGGCAACCTGTACCAGCAGGCCGCCGACTACAGGGCAGGCCGCTGGAACACGAAGTGGACCGCGGTCGGTGCGGTCGGGCTCTCCCACATCACCAGCGCGGTATCCGGCACCACGGTGCGCGTCCAGGCCATCGGCGGCGGCGAGGTCTACGGCCGCGACTACGACACCCGCACCGGCTCCTGGTCTCCCTGGGGCGCGGTCCCGGGCGGCGTCAGCGGCGCCGTCGACATCGCCTCCAGCACCGTCGGCAACAACGTCCACGTCCAAATCATCGGCTCCGACGGCGGGGTCTGGACCCAGTTCGGCAACTACGACGCAGGCCGCTGGAACGACGCGTGGACCAAGGTCGGCGGCACCGGCCTCACCCGCATCAGCAGCATCCCGTCCGGCAACACCATCGAGCTCTACGCCGTCGGCGCCAACGGCAAGATCAGCAACGCATCGATGAACGCCGCCACCGGTTCGTGGAGCGCCTTCAGCGAGGTCCAGGGCGGCCTCTCCGGGGCTTCCGACGTCGCCGCCGCGGTCGCCGTCACCCCCACGAAGGTGACACTCGCCGCAGCTGCCGGCAGCACCCTGTTCAGCCAGAACGGCAAGCTGGACACCGGCGCCTTCGGCGCCCAGTGGGCCAACGTCGGCGGCGCCACCATCACCAACCTCACCGCAGTGGACCACGGCGGCGTCATCCGCTACGTCGGCATCGCCGGTGGCAAGGTCTACGACCGCACGTACGACGTCCGCACCAACACCTGGGGCAACTGGACGGACATCCCCGGTGGCGCCGGCGGCGTCAAGGACGTCTCCGCCGCGATGATCAACAACGTGCTGTACGTCCAGATCATCGGCTCGAACGGTGACCTGTACACGCAGACCGGCGACTACAACGCCGGCCGTTGGAACAACACCTGGACGCCGGTCGCCGGGGCAACGGGCCTGACCAGCATCACCAGTGTCAAGGCCGGACCCTTCGTCCGCCTCTACGGCATCAACGGTGGCAAGGTCTACGGTCGCGACTTCGACAGCCGCACCGGCAACTGGACCGTCTGGGGCGAGCTGCCCGGCAACCTCACCGGCGCCAAGGACATCGCGGTCTCCGGCATCGGCCACACCGTCCGCGTCCAGGCCATCGGCTCCGACGGCGCGCTCTATGCGCAGACCGGCGACTACCTGGCCGGAAGCTGGAAGCCGACCTGGAACAAGATCGGCGGTAGCAGCCTGACCCGCATCACGAGCACTTCCGCAGCGAACAACGTCCACGTCTACGCCACCGATGCGGGCGGCAAGGTCCAGAACACCACCCTCGACACCACGATGGACGCCTGGACCGCCTGGCGCGCGATCCCCGGCACCCTCAGCAGCCCGACCGACATCACCGTCACCACCACCAAGTAGAACGCCGCTCACCGGCCCGCCCGTACCACGGCAACCACCGTGGTACGGGCGGGCCGCTGCCTCGCCCCGGAGCGGGGCAGCCGCGACGCGACGCGACGCGACGACTCACCTCCCGGAGCCGGCCCTACCCGAGCCGCTCGCGCAATCGCGCACCGAATTCCATCAATAAGGAAGTTCCCCATGTCTGCTCTCCGTCCCCGTCCGGCGCGGATGACCAGCCTCGTCGTGACTGCGACCGCGGTCGCCGCCGGCCTGGTCGCCGTCGCCCCGGCCCATGCCCTCACCGGCCCGGAAGCCCCGTCCGGCCAGTACGCACCCGTCGTGAAGCTGAACATCGGCGACGAGGCCAACGCCCGCGCCTGCACCGGCACGCTCGTCGACCAGTGGTGGGTCGCCACCGCCGCCAGCTGCTTCGCCAGCCGCGCGGGCGAGCAGGTTCCCGCAGGGAAGCCCGCTCTGCAGGCCACCGTCACGCTGGCCAACGGCGAGACCCGCGAAGTCACCGAAATCGCCCCCCGCGCGGAGCGCGACCTGGTCCTGGCCCGTCTCGTGCTGCCGGCCAGGGACGCGGCCACCGCCAAGGTCGCCGCCACGGCCCCCGCGGCCGGTACCGACCTCACCTCCGCCGGCTTCGGCCGGACGAAGACCGAGTGGGTGCCGGGCAAGCTCCACACCGGCACGTTCACCCTCGACTCCGCGGCCACCACCACCCTGGCGATCACCGGCAAGGGCACCGACGCCATCTGCAAGGGCGACACCGGCGGCCCCCTCCTCAACGCCGCGGGTGAACTCGTCGGCGTCAACAGCCGTTCCTGGCAGGGCGGCTGCCTGGGCGCCAACCCGGCCGAAACCCGTACGGGCGCCATCGCCGCCCGCACCGACGACCTCGCCCAGTGGATCACCAAGACCATCGAACCGCGGCGCTCCGCCGCCGCGAACGAGGCCGGCGGCAGTGACCAGGTGCGGTGGGCCGACTGGAACGGTGACGGCAAGCCCGACTTCATCAGCATCGCCGACAACGGCAACGTCAGCGTCTGGCTGAACCGCGGCCCCAACGCCTGGGAGGGCATCGGCAGGGTCGCCACCGGCACCACCACCGACCGCTCGCGCGTACGCCTCGCCGACTTCGACGGCGACGGCAAGGCCGACTACTGGGTCATCAACCCCAACGGCTCCGTCAACGTCCACATCAACCGCGGAGGCGACGTCGGCGCCGGCTGGCAGAACCTTGGCATCGTCGCGTCGGGCGTCACCACCAAGCAGGACGAGGTCCGCTTCGCCGACTGGGACGGTGACGGCCGCTCGGACTTCCTCACCATCGCCGACAACGGCAACGTCAGCGTCTGGCTGAACCGCGGCCCCAACGCCTGGCAGGGCATCGGCAGGGTCGCCACCGGCACCACCACCGACCGCTCGCGGGTACGCCTGGCGGACTGGAACGGTGATGGCAAGGCCGACTACTGGGTCATCAACCCCAACGGCTCCGTCAACGTCCACATCAACATGGGCGGCGACGTAGCCGGCGGCTGGAACAACGTCGGTCAAGTCGCCTCCGGGGTGACCACCGAACACAACCGCGTCCACTTCGCTGACTTCAACGGCGACACCCACGCCGACTTCCTGCTGCGCGGCAGCGGCACCAGCACCGCCTACAGCGCCTGGCTCGGCAACGGCCGAGTCGACGGATGGAACGGCATCGGCCAGATCGCCAGCGGCGTATAACCACACCGGCTCGCCAGCTGCCGGCAGGCACAGCCGCGTCCGTCCGGTCCACACCGACCGGACGGACGCAACCCTGACCAGAACGCGGAGGATGACGCCGACAAGTCGGATGACAGCTCCACGAGCATGCCTGCGTGGCCGCGTTCGACGGGGCTCGGGCCCCGGTGACCGATGGGCCCCCGGCCTGGCCCCCGCCGGGTGCACGGGCTTCGCCCGGCCCGGTATTCCAGGCGCTCCACGCCCGGTGCGCCCAAAGGCCGCGCAGGATGGATCGTGCCGCTGCGCGGCGTTCCCCCTGGGGGATCCCCCGGACGGAGTCAGGGGGAGGGGTGCGTGGCGCAGCCCCGCACCGGGGTCCGGGGCGGAGCCCCGGTTCGGGAAGGGGCGGGGTGGGGAAACGACCCGGCGCAGCGGGTCGGCATGCCGACCCGCCGGGTCCCCCGGACAGGCGGCACCGGGCCCCGGCCTCGGGAGGCGCGGCCACTGTCGCGGCCCGGCGGGCAAGCATCGGGCGCCGAGCCCGGCTTCGGGGAGCGGGCGGCCGCCCGACGGCGGACGCCGGCGCCGGGCGGTGGTCGGGCCGGCAGGCCGTTACGCGTCCGGGGCCTCGACGCCGCAGTAGCCGGCGAAGGCCGTCAGGATCTCCTCCTCCCGGATGCGGCCGTCGCCGTCCGCGTCCAGGGCCGCCGCGATCTGCCCGGCGAGCTCCGCCGGCGTGCCGAGCACGCGCAGGACGCGGGCCGCGGCCTCCGGGGTCGGGCCCGCGCCGTCCGCGTCCGCCACCGCGATCACCGCGTGCAGGAACGGCCGTGCGATCTCCGCGAACCGCTGCGGGTTGTCCCGCAGCCGCTTCGCCGCCCCGGTGATGTACTCCTCGCGGGTCACCCGCTGGTCCCCGTCGACGTCCGCGATCCCGGCCATACCCTGCCAGAACGCCTCGGCGCCCGCGAAGAGGTCCTGGCCCTTGTCCGACCGCGCGGTGACGCCGAATTCGGCCAGCACCGCCCGGGCGGCCGCACTGAAGTCCTCGCGGTCGATATATCCGTTGCCGTCCTGGTCGAAGGTGGCGAATCGGGCGGCGATCTTGCGCTCGTATTCTGCGCTGTCCATGTTCGGGGTCCGCCTTCACATGTGCGGTGGGGGGCAGTTCAAGACAAGCCAGGAGCGTAAGCCCTTTCCGGCCTGAGCGTTAAGCCGAGCCGGCAAGGAGACGGCTGCATCGAACCCGCGCACGGGAAGCGCGGCGGGGCGCGTACACCCGTGCGCACCGCCGCCCCATGTGCCGCGGTCCGGCGCGCCGTTCACGCGCTGCGCCGGTGCTAGCACGCTGGGCACTCTTCCAGGGGGAGCTTCTCCCAAAACGGGTGCGCACCGGCTGGTGCCCATTACATTCGATGCGTCGACACACGGCTGGGGGCACTATGCCGAAGGACGTACCACCGCGGTGGGACCGCCGCATGCAGCAGCGCCTCGCCCGCGGCGAGGCCGCCGCACTCGGGGAGCTGTACGACCGCTTCGCCTCGCTCGTGCACAGCCTGGCGCACAGGGTGCTGGGCGACGAGAAGGCCGCGGACCGGATCACCCGCGAGGTGTTCGGCTACATCTGGGAGAACCCGGACGCGTACGACCCCAAGCAGGGCTCCATGCGTTCCTGGGTCGCCCGCATCACCCAGGGCCAGGCCGTCGCCCGGCTCCGCCAGGCCGAACTGGGCCGCGGCTCGCGCGAGGAGCTGGAGCAGAAGGTGCGCAGCGCCAACGCCGCCGCCCGCGCCGACTACATCGTCACCTCCATGCCGGCGCCGCTGCGGGCCGCCCTGGAACTGGCCTACTTCAAGCGCCGCGACTACCGGCAGGCCGCCGCCGACCTGCAGATCAGCGAGGACGAGGCCCGGCGCCGGCTGCGCCTGGGGCTCCAGCTGCTGTCGACCGCCAACGCCCTCCCGCAGGAGGACGCCGCCCCGCCCGGATACGGAAGTCCCCGATGAACGGCCCCGCCGAGTCGCCCGACGGCCACGACGAGCAGCAGCCCGGCGGACCGCCGCGCATACCGGGTCCCCGGTGGGCCGCCGACGACCTCGACGCACGGTTCGCGCCGCCGGTACGGAAGCCGGTCGAAGCGGTGGCCCCGCCGGCCCAGCCGCGCTCGCACGCCGTCCTGAAGTCCCTCCTCGGCGCGTGGGCGCTGGCCGCCTGCTCCGCCGAGGAGACCCAGGCGGTGGAGGAGCACCTCACCGAGTGCGCGCCCTGCGCGGAGGAGGCGCTGCGGCTGCGGGACGCGGTGGGGCTGCTGCACCCGGAGGAGAGCCTCGACCTGAAGCCGCTGCTGCGGTCGCGGGTGCTGGAGGACTGCCTCGGCAAGCGGCCCGCCCGCATCCCGGTCCCGGTGTGGGCGAGCCCGTACGACACCGAGACCGCGCGGCTCGACGCGCTGCTGCGGGACTTCGGCGACTCCGAGTGGGAAACGCCCGTACGGCTGAAGTGGTTCGAGGAGGAGCGGCGCCAGACGCGCCGGACGACGGTCGCCGGGGTGATCGGGCATCTGCTCACGGTCGACGGGATGGTGGCCACCGCCCTCGGCCTGGACGACCCGCTGGGGCCGCAGGCGCCGGAGTCGGGCGGTACGACGGCCCGCACGGAGCACTACTGGAACTCCGCCGCCGGCCCGCTGACCCGGCAGGTCCGCGAACCGTGGCGGGAGCAGGGGCACACCCTGGTGCGGACGGTGTCGTTCGCCGGGCGGGGCGTGGCGGAGCTGTCGGTGGACTACGGGGTGTTCGCGCTGCCGCTCGGGGACGCGTTCCTCGAGCGGGCCTTCGAGTGCTGGGTGCACGCGTGGGACATCGCGGAGGCGGTGGACTACCCGTACGACCCGCCGTCGGGGCCGCACCTGAACCGGATGATCGACCTGGCGGCGCGGCTCCTGCCGAGTGCGCTCGCGCACCGGAGGCGGGCCGGGCTGGCCGCCCCGGCGCGGAGCCTGGTCGCCGCCGGGGCGCCCGGCCGGACCCTGCACCTGGAGATCGAGGGCGCGGGTGGCGGGAGCTGGGACATCGCGTTGGACTCGCCGGCCGCGAGGCCGTCGGCGGAGCGCACGGTGGCGCAGATCGCGTTGGACGGGGCCGAGTTCTGCCAGTTGGCCGCGGGCCACATCTCGCCGGAGGAGGCCGCCGTGGGACAACACGGTGACCGCGAAGCCATCAGGGACGTCCTCTTCGCGGCCGCCTCCCTGAGCCGCCTCTAGCCACCGGGCGGCGCCGGACCGGACCCGGGCTCCGCCCGGACCCTCCCCCAGACTTCGTCCGGGGGGACCCCCACTCAATCGCCGGCGGGGCTGGTTTTGCCGACCCCCGTCGTCCTGCCGAGGGGCCGGCCATTTCAGCCTCGCCGGCGATTGAGGCGCGGGGGCTGGGGTGGGGTCCCGGTGGGGTCAGGCGAAGACGACCGTGCGGGTGCCGTTCAGGAGGACCCGGTGTTCGCTGTGCCACTTCACGGCCCGCGCCAGCGCCTGGCACTCCACGTCGCGCCCGATCGCCACCAGCTGGTCGGGGGTGACCTCGTGCCCGACCCGCTCGACCTCCTGCTCGATGATCGGCCCCTCGTCCAGGTCGGCCGTCACGTAGTGGGCGGTGGCACCGATCAGCTTCACACCCCGCGCATGGGCCTGGTGGTAGGGCTTCGCACCCTTGAAGCTCGGCAGGAAGGAGTGGTGGATGTTGATGATCCGCCCGCTCAGCTCCTTGCACAGCGTGTCCGACAGGACCTGCATGTACCGGGCCAGGACCACCAGCTCCACGTCCTCCGCCCGGACCAGGTCCAGCAGCTGCTGCTCCGCCTCCGCCTTCGTGTCCTTCGTCACCGGGATGTGGTGGAAGGGGATGTCGTACGACTTCACCAGCTCCGCGAAATCGGTGTGGTTCGAGACCACGGCCGCGATCTCCACCGGCAGCGCCCCGATCCGCGTCCGGAACAGCAGGTCGTTCAGGCAGTGCCCGAACTTCGACACCATCAGCACGATCCGCATCCGGTCGTCGGAGCGGTGGATCTGCCAGTCCATCCGGAACGAGTCCCCGATGGCGGCGAAGCTGGCCCGCAGCTTCTCCAGGGTCACCGGCGCCGCGGCCGAGAAGTGGACCCGCATGAAGAACAGGCCGGTGTCGTGGTCGCCGAACTGCCGGCTGTCCTCGATGTTGCACCCGGTCATGAACAGGTAACTGGACACGGCGTGCACGATGCCCTGCTTGTCGGGGCAGGACAGGGTCAGTACGTACTGCTGGGGGGCCTCGGCCTGGGCCTGGGCCTGGGCCTGGGTGTGCGGGTCGTCGCTCATGACCCCACAGCCTTTCACACCGCGCGGGTGAGGATCCTCAGCAGTTCCAGCGACCGGGGCGCCGCGTCCGGATCGTCCCCGTCCGCCTGCGCCAGCCGTACGTGCGCCTCGCGCGCGGCGCGCACCGCCTCGGGCCAGGCGTGGTGCTCGAGGTAGGCGGAGACGGGGGCGTCGGGCCCGACCTGGTGCAGGATCCGCAGCACCCGCAGGACGGCGACGTCGACGAGGGTGGCCTCCTGGGAGTCCCGGAAGATCGTGCCGACGTACTTCTCGGCGGACCAGCTGTCGAGCCAGGTGTCCTCGACGAGCCGGTACACGGCGTCGGTGACGTCCCCGTATCCCTCGACGCCGGCGAGCCAGACCTCCTCGTGGAAGGCCGGGTCGGAGAGCATGTGCAGCGCCGAGCGCACGTTCGTGCGCCAGCGCCACCACGGCATGTCGTTCAGGGGCATGCCGCCCATGGTGGAGGAGCGGCCGCCGCGTCGGGAAGAGTTCTTCGAACCTTGGGCGAATGTCACGCTTTCGATCGTACGTTCCGGTCTGGCGGGATCTTGAAGCACCTGGGCAGGAGCGCGCCCCTGCAGTTCACCTGCACGTCACCCTTTGTTGTGTCCATCTCACTCCTCAGTTACCCGCGGGGCGGAATGGTGCTGGGACATGACCAAATGGCGACACGCAACACCCTTGACCCGTACGGCGATTGCAGCGTTGGCGGGGGCGTGTCTCATCGCCGGATGCGGAGTGCTCCCCGGGGGCTCGGGTGGCTCCGAGGACACCCTCACGGTCATGACCTTCGCCCCGCAGGACACCAAGGCCACCAATATGCCCGGAATGCCGGGTATGGCCAAGGCGTACGAGGGCTGGGTCAACTCCCGCGGCGGGATCAACGGGCACAAACTCCGCGTCATCACCTGCAACGAGAAGAACACGACGACCGGCGCCGCCGACTGCGCCCGCAAGGCCGTGGCCGAGAAGGCCGTCGCCGTCGTCGGCTCCTACAGCCAGCACGGGCGCGCCTTCATGGCCCCCCTGGAAGCCGAGGGCATCCCCTTCATCGGCGGGTACGGGGTCTCGTCGGAGGAGTTCCAGAGCAGCCTCTCCTACCCCGTCAACGGCGGCCAGCCGACGCTCCTCGCGGGCGCCGGCCACCAGCTCGGCCGCTCCTGCAGCAAGGTCGCCCTGATCCGGCCCGACACCCTCGCCGCCGACTCCATGCCGGTCCTGCTCAATGCCGGACTGCGGGCCAACAAGATGGGCGACGCCGACGACATCCGCGCCGCCGAGGACTCCTCCGACTACACCTCGGAGGCCCGCGCCGCCCTGGCCAGCTCCTCCGGCGGCAAGGACCGCGGCTGCGTCACGGCGGTGCTCGGCCAGCACACCGAGACCTTCTTCGACGCGTTCCGCCGCGTCGACGACAAGCACAAGAACCCGCAGATCTCCTCGGTCCTGGGCAGCGTCAGCCAGGCCCTCGTCGACCGCACCGGCGGCCGGGAGAGCCCCTTCGAGGGCGCGTACGTCACCGGCTGGTACCCGGTGGCCACCGACCCGCTGTGGGATCCGATGCGGAAGGTGATCGCCGACCACGCCTTCGGCGACAACGCCGTGGACCCCGCCGACAGCGGGACCCAGACCACCTGGATCGCGTACACCGTGCTGAGCGAGACCCTCAAGCGGTTCAAGTCCGGCGAGGCCGTCACCCCGCGCAAGCTGGCGCGCATGCTGAACCAGGGGGAACCGGTCCGGACCGGCGGACTGACCCCGGACCTGAGCTGGCGCTACCAGGACATGCGGGCCCTCGCCGACTTCCCGCGCGTCGTGAACGCCCGGGTCACCTTCCAGGTCGTCCAGGCCGGCCGGCTCGTCGCCCAGCAGGGCGAGGCGACGATGGACATGACCCCGACCCTGGAGCAGACCCCCCGCACGGCGTGACGCGCCTCACGGGAGCTACAGCTGTGACTTGTCTCGCTTGGTGAGGGCGTACTTGGCCGCGATCGTGTTCCACATGGTCGCGGCCGACTCCTTCGCCCGGGTCGCCTCGGCGCTGGACTTGTCGCCCGCGGCCGAGTTGCCGGTGTTCCTGGCGTGGCCGTCCTTGCAGCCGCCCTTCTTGTCGCCCTTGTCGCCCTTGCCGTCGCCGCCACCGCCGATGTCGTCCGCCCAGGCCGCGTAGCTGTTGTCGGCGTCCGCTGAGGCCTTCCAGCCCTTGGTCAGGGCGGCGGCCAGCTTCTGGTTGTCCGGGAGCCGGTCCATCGTGACGTCCTGGAGGCGGGTGACGAGTTCCTCGCGCTGGCGGGCCGCGTCGCGCAGGTCGTCGGCCGCCGAGTCCAGGTTGCGGCAGGACTTGATGTCGTCGACGGCCTTGATCACGGCGGCCCGGCTGTCGTTGCTGTCCGCGAGGAGCTTGTCCAGCTGGACCGCCTGGGACTTCGCCGGGTCCACGGGCGCCTCGCCGGCGGCCGCGGCCGAGCTGCCGGCCGAGGGGGTGGCGGCCGCGGCGGCGGGGTCGTTGTTCTGCTTCTTGCCGTCACTGAGCAGCGCGCCCACGCCGAGCCCGACCACGGCCAGGCCGATCACCACCGCCGCGATGACCCCCGGCGGCACCCGCCGGGCCGCCTCGGGCGGGGGCGGCGGCGCGAACTGCTGCTGCGGGTGGCCCTGCGGGGGCGGCTGCTGCCGGAACGGCTGCTGGGCCGCTGCCGGTGCCGGTGCCGGTACGGGGCCCTGCCCGCGCCCGCGCGGCGGGTACGGCCGGGGCTGCTGCTGCCGCAGCACCGGCTCCTGGACCGGAGGCAGCTGCTGGGTGTGCCCGTCGCTGCCGGCATCACCGCGGAACAGCCCGTCGAACCCGTCGAGCCCGTCGGTCACGGGCGGGATGTACTGGGTGGCGGCCTCGTCGTGCCCGGGCGCCGCGGGGCCGGCCGGAACGGGCGGGATGTACTGCGTGGCTGCCTCGTCGTACGCGGGCGCCGCGGGCCCGGCGGGCACCGGCGGGATGTACTGCGTCGCCGCCTCGTCGTGCCCCGGCGCGGCCGGGAAACCGTGGGCTCCCGGCCCACCGGCCCCACCGCCGCCCGGCCCCGCCGGGACCGGCGCGATGTACTGCGTCGCCGCGTCGTGGTGGCCCGGCGCGGCCGGGAAGGGCTGGGCCCCGGGCCCGCCCGCGGCCGGACCCGCCGGCACGGGCGGGACGTACTGCGTCGCCGCGTCGTGGTGGCCCGGCGCGGCCGGGAAGGGCTGGGCGCCCGGCGCCGCCGGGGCGGGCGGGACCGGGGGGATGTACTGGGTCGCGGCGTCCGGGAGGGGCGGGTAGCCTCCCCCAGCTACCGCTGGGCGGTGCCCCCACCCGTGCGGCTGGCCGGGGCCCTCGTAGCCGGGGCCCAGGACGTGCCCGGGGCCGTCGGCCGGCGCCTGTCCCGGCGCGGGGTCCGGCACGGGTCCGGGGCCGGCCGGCGGGTGGGCCGGGGCCTGCGGGTACGACGGGTCCGGGCCCCACGGCGCACCGGCCTGCGGGGCCGCCTGCTGGCCGCTCCCCTGTCCGCTCTCCGTCACCGGGACTCCTTCGCCGACTACTCCGAACCTACGGAACCGCCGACTCACGCTACCCGCACCCCGGCCGTCCCGTCAGTCCCACCCTCGACCGGAACCTCGACATACCCGGACAGAACCCCCGCTAGGCAACCACCTCCAGGCGGGCCGCGAACTCCCGTACGGCCGCCTCGTCGCGGTACGGCTCCACCCGCGCACGGAAGTCCTCCAGGTACTCCGCACCCCGGCTGGAGCGGAGCCCGGCCAGCAGTTCCGCCGCCTTCGCCGCGGTCTGGCAGGCCTGCTCCACCTCCCGCTGCTGCACCTGCGCCGCCGCCAGCAGCAGCAGCCCGATCGCCCGGCGCCGCTCCTTCCCGGCCGGCAGGCCGTTCAGGACCTCCTGCGCCTGCCGGGCCGCCTGGTCCGCCTGCCCCAGGTCCCGGTGGCAGTGGGCCAGCTCATCGGCGAGGTAGGCCTGGTCGAAATGCCGGATCCACACCGGGTCGTCCCCCGACTCCGGCTCCGCCCGCTCCAGCGCGGTGACCGCCCGCGAGGTCAGCACCGCCGTCGCCCGGGCATCGCCCATCAGCGCGTGCCCGCGCGCCTCGGCCGCGTAGAACATCGCCTCCACCCGCGGGGTGACCTGCCCGCGGGTGCCCTCCTGCGCGGCCCGCGCCAGCTGGGAGATCTCCCGCGGGTTGCCGAGCTCGGCTGCGAGGTGGCTCATCGAGGCCGCGAGCACGTAGCCGCCGTACGCGCGGTCCCCGGCGGCCTGCGCGAGGCGCAGCGCCTGGATGTAGTACCGCTGGGCCAGCCCCGGCTGCCCGGTGTCGACCGCCATGTACCCGGCGAGCTCGGTCAGCCGGGCCACCGCCGCGAAGAGCGCCCGCCCCACCGGCTCCCGGTACGAGCCCCCGATCAGTCCGGAGACCACCGAGTTGAGGTAGTGCACGACGACGGGCCGCACGTGCCCGCTGCCGAAGCGGTGGTCGAGCTCCTTGAGCGCGTCGGTGGTGGCCCGTACCGCCTCCACGTCCGACATCCCGACGCGCGAGCCGCCGCTGCGGGCGACCTGCGCGTCGGCTCCGGTGATCAGCCAGTCCCGGCTCGGCTCGACCAGCGCGGACGCGGCCACGCTCGACCCGGACAGGAAGTCGCGCCGCCCGACGTCGCTGCGCCACAGCTCGCTGACCTGCTCGATGGCGCCGACGACGGTCGGGGAGAACTGCAGGCCGATACCGGAGGCGAGGTTCTTGCCGTTGGCCATGCCGATCTCGTCGATCGTGACGGTCCGGCCGAGTTTTCGCCCGAGCGCCTCGGCGATGATGCCGGGCGCCCGGCCGCGCGGCTGCTGGCCTCGCAACCAGCGCGCCACCGACGTCTTGTCGTAGCGCAGATCGAGGCCGTGCTCGGCCCCGCACATGTTGACGCGCCGGGCGAGCCCGGCGTTCGAGCACCCGGCTTCCTGAATAAGTGCCTGCAGCCGTTCGTTCGGCTGGCGGGCGAGGAGAGGCCTGGCTGACATGGAAACCCCCAGAGGCCGCGGGTGATCGTTGGTATTGATCACTTCCCGCCTGATGTGCGGAGAATCATCCGCTCTGCGTCGTGTCGCTACCCAACTCCGGCGCCCCGACCTCCCACGCGCCCCCACTCGTGCATCAGTGCGCCCCGTATGCAGGATCGATGCAGCGCCCACCGGGCGGTTTACCCCCGTAACCCGAGCTGACCCCGGAAGTTGTGATGGGCGTGGAAGAGACCATCGGAGTCACGGAGACCGCAGCCATCCCCAAGCAGCGTGGCGAGCAGCTGCTGGACCATGCCGTGCGGTACGCGGAAGAACGGCACTGGGACGTCTTCGCGGGCACCTGGCTGGAGCCCGTCGAGGGGCGGGAGTTGTGCTCCTGCGGGGCGGAGGACTGCCCGGCTCCGGGCGCGCACCCCACGGTGAAGGACTGGGCGGCGCTGGCGACGGGCAGCGCGGTGCAGGTGCGGCGCGTGTGGGGCAAGCGGCCCGATGCGTCGATCCTGCTGCCGACGGGCCGGAGCTTCGATGCGCTGGACGTCCCGGAGTCGGCCGGGTTCCTGGCGCTGGCCCGCCTGGAGCGGATGCAGCGCACCCTCGGCCCGGTCACGCTCACGCCCGACCACCGGATGCTGTTCTTCGTACTGCCGGGCGCCGCGGCGAAGGTGCCGGACATGGTGCGCCGGTACGGGTGGTCGCCGGCCGCGATCGACCTGGTGGTGCGCGGCGAGGGCCAGTTCGTGGCGGCCCCGCCGACCCGGTTCGGCGGCCGGGGCGCGGTCCAGTGGGCGCGTCGGCCCACCCCGGCGAACCGGTGGCTGCCGGACACCGAGGAGTTGATCGACGCGCTGGCGTACGCGTGCGGCCGGGAGGCGGCGGCGGAGCGGGCCCGGCGCTCCTCCTGAGTCCGGGCGCCCAGTCCGCCCCCGAGTCCGCCCCCGAGTCCGGCCCACGTCCGGCGCCGGAGCCGCAACGTCCCAAGTCAGCCCGGGTTGTTCGTCGTACCGAAGTCATGACATACGTAACTGCTCCGGCCGCCGAAGCGGCCCTAGGGTGAGGACGTAGACCACGGGGACAGAACGAGAGGCAGACGCATGCCGGACCAGGGTTATGCGACGGGCGCGGCCGAGGGGACGGACGGCGCGCGATCCGCGCCGTCCGCCGGACGCGCGGCGGTACGGGTCGAGGGGCTGTGGAAGCGCTTCGGCGAGCAGGTCGCGGTGGCCGGGATCGACCTGGAGCTGCCCGCGGGCAGGTTCATCGGCCTGGTCGGCCCGAACGGGGCGGGCAAGACGACAACGCTGTCAATGGTGACCGGCCTGCTGCGCCCGGACATGGGCCGGGTGGTCGTCGCCGGCCACGACGTGTGGGCGGACCCGGTCGAGGTGAAGTCCCGCATCGGCGTGCTGCCCGAGGGGCTGCGCATGTTCGAGCGCCTGTCGGGGCGTGAACTGCTCGGCTACATGGGCCGGTTGCGGGGGCTGCCGGGTGAGGAGACCGACAAGCGGGCGACGCAGCTGCTGGACGTCCTCGACCTCACGGGCTCGCAGCACAAGCTGGTCGTGGACTACTCGACGGGCATGCGGAAGAAGATCGGCCTGGCGGCCGCCCTGCTGCACAACCCCGAAGTGCTGTTCCTGGACGAGCCGTTCGAGGGTGTGGACCCGGTGTCGGCGCAGACCATCCGCGGGGTGCTGGAACGTTACACCGCCTCCGGTGCCACGGTCGTCTTCTCCTCCCACGTGATGGAGCTGGTCGAGTCGCTGTGCGACTGGGTCGCCGTCATGGCCGGCGGTCGGATCCGGGCCGCGGGCCCGACCGCTGCCGTACGGGGCGACGCGCCCTCCCTCCAGGCCGCGTTCCTGGAGCTGGTCGGTGCGGGCGGCCGCGACGCGGGCGACTCCCTGGACTGGCTGGGCGGGCAGGCCACCCGATGAGCGCCTCCTCTCCTTCCGTTCCTTCCGTTCCTTCCGTTCCTACCGTTCCTTCCGTTCCTTCCGTTCCTTCCGTGAACCTGACCCAGGTCTTCGTGCGCCTGAAGCTGTCGCTGCTGCGCAACGGCCTCAAGGGCTCCTCCAAGCGCAAGGCCGCCTACTTCACCTCGCTGGCGTTCGCGCTGGTGGTGGCCTTCTTCGCGACCCTCGGCCTGACCGTGCTGCACGGCAACCCGCACGCCGGCACGGTCGTCGTCCTGCTGGCCGGGATCCTCGCGCTCGGCTGGTCGTTCATGCCGCTGTTCTTCCCGAGCGGGGACGAGACGCTCGACCCGAGCCGGCTGGCCATGCTGCCGCTGCGCCCGCAGCCGCTCGTCCGGGCGCTGCTGGCGTCCTCGCTGGTCGGCATCGGCCCGCTGTTCACGCTCTGCCTGGCGGTCGGCTCGGTGGTGGCCGTGGCCCGGGGCGCGGCGGGCATCGCGGCCGGTGTGGTGGCCGTACCGCTGCTCCTGCTGGGCTGCGTCACGCTGGCCCGCGCGGTCGCCACGGCGAACGTCCGGCTGCTGACCAGCCGCAAGGGGCGCGACCTCGCGCTGCTCAGCGGTCTCGTCATCGCGATCGGGATGCAGCTGGCGAACTTCGCCGGCCAGCGGCTGATGCAGGCCGGCGGCCTGGCCAAGCTGGAGCCCGCCGAGGCGGTGGTGCGGTGGCTGCCACCCGCGAGCGCCGTCGGCATGGTGGACTCGGCGAGCCGGGGCGCGTATGCGGAGGCGGCCGCCCAGCTGGCGGTCACCGTCCTCGCGGTGCTCGGACTGCTGTGGTTCTGGGGCCGGACCCTGACCAAGCTGATGGTCACCCCGGACGGCTCGACGATCGCGGCGGCGCAGCCGGCAAAGGAGAAGGGGGCCGCGGGCGCCGGCGTCTGGTCGCTGCTGCCGGCGGGGCGCACGGGCGCGGTGATGCAGCGCACGCTGCGCTACGTGGCGCGGGATCCGAAGACCAAGGCCGCCTGGGTGTCGGCCCTGGCGATCGGCCTGATCATCCCGGTGTTCAACGCCCTGCAGGGCACGGGCTCGGTGTACTTCGCCTGCTTCGGTGCGGGCATGCTGGGTGTGCAGATGTACAACCAGTTCGGGCAGGACACCTCGGCCTTCTGGATGGTCGCGCAGACCATCTCCGGGACGCGGGACGCGTTCGTGGAGCTGCGGGCGCGGGCGTTCGCCCTGGCGCTGGTGACGGTGCCGTACACGGTGCTGGTCACGGCGGTCACCGCGGCGCTGGTGCACGACTGGGCGGGCTTCCCCGCCGGTCTGGGCGTGGCGCTGGCGCTGCTCGGCTCGATGCTGTGCACGGGTGCGCTGGCCTCGGCCCGCTTCCCGTACTCCATCCCGACCGAGGGCGCGTTCAAGAACGTCGTCCCGGGGCAGGTGGGCCTGGCCTGGGCGGGCATCTTCGGCGGCATGCTGACGTCGGCCGTGATCTGCTCGCCGGTGATCGCCCTGGCGGCGTGGTTCTCCTTCGGCGGCGACCAGTCCCTGTCGTGGATCCTGCTGCCGCTGGGCGTGGTGTGGGGCGGGCTGGCCGCCTGGGCCGGCATCCGCCTGGCCGCCCCGACGGTGGCGAAAACCCTCCCGGAAATCCTCCAGGCCGTCAGCAAGGGCTGACCCTCATGCGGCCCGGGGTGGACGGGGGTCTCCCCGGGCCCTTCGCCTGGCCGGCGTTTCGAGGCTGCCCCGGTTCCCTTGGGGCTCCGCCCCAGACCCCGCGCCTCAAACGCCGGCGAGGCTGGAATGTGCCGACCCTCGGCTTCGACAGCCAACGGGCATCCCGCCAAGGCGGGTGGCCACCCGGACTGCCGCCTGCCGCAGCACGCGTCCTTCAAAGCCGGTGGCTCGGCCAGTTCAGCGCCCCGCCGACGCCCGCAACGGAGGGCCGGCCGGCCCTTCCAGCCCCGCCCACGTCTGGGACGGGGTCCGGCTATTTCAGCCTCGCCGGCGATTGAGTGGGGGTCCCCCCGGACGAAGTCTGGGGGAGGGTCCGGGCAGAGCCCGGTGCCCGGCGGAGCCGGGTTCCCTGGGGCTCCGCCCCAGGGAACCCGCGCCTCAAACGCCGGCGAGGCTGGAATTGCCGAAGCCCGGCCTCGAAGGCGGGCGGCGGGGCTGGTTTTGCCGGCCCGGTGGGGTCAGAGGGTGGCGCGGATGCCGTCCAGGAAGGGTTCCAGGACTGCGCGCCAGGCGGCCGGCTGGTCGTAGTGGAGGTAGTGGCCGGCGTCCGGGATCTCGGCGTACTGGCCGGCCGGGAGGACCCGGACCATCTCCTGGGCCTCGGCGCGGCCGAGCTCGCCGTCCAGCCCGCGCACCACCAGCGTCGGGCACCGGACCTGGGCCAGCTCCTCCCAGTGCGCATCGTGCACCCACGTCTCCCGGACGGTCAGCATCTGGCTCCGGGAGAACAGCGGCCGCCACCCGTCGGGCGCCTGGTGCATCACCTCGGCGAAGAAGGCGCCCCGCCCGGGATCGGGCCGCTCGACGCGCGGATCGTCCTCCCCGAACCAGCGGCGGGCCGCGTCCTGCGAGGGGAACGGCAGGGGCCAGCGGTGGAACCATTCGGCCCATTCGCGCTGGGAGGCCTCGCCCAGCGCGGAGGCGCGCATGTCGCAGATCACCAGTGCCTCGACCAGGTCGGGCCGCCGGGCGGCCAGCTGCCAGCCGGTGAGCGCGCCCATGGAGTGCCCGACCACGGTCACGGGCCCCAGGCCGAGCTGCTCGATCACGGCCTCGGCATCGGCCACGAACGCCTCCCGCCCCAGCGGGGCCGACGCCGCACCCGGCCCGGCGGCCGGGTGGTCGCTCTGGCCGTGCCCCCGCTGGTCGAGGGCGACGACGCGGCGGCCCGCAGCGAGCCAGCGGGCGGTGCCCGCCCAGTGGAAGGCGCGGCCCATCAGCCCGTGGAGTAACAGCACCCGCGGCGCCTCGGGGTCCGGGGGCGTGGCGGAGGTCGGATCCCGGAACTCCCAGGCGGCCAGGCGCACGCCGTCGGCCCCTGTCACTTCGATGCGCTCCACCATGGCGGATGCACCCCCTTCGCTCCCGGCCAGACTATCGAACCCGCATTCGAAAACGGCTTTCTCGCGCCCAACACCGCTCTTTCGAGTGACCTTGCTCAAGGATTGGCCGCCCCTGCCGACGGAGATCCTTTCAGCAGGGAGGCGGGCCGCTCGGGGAAGACGGTCCGAAGGGGATGACCTTGAGAGCTCGGGGCTCCAGGTCAGCACAGGGGAGGAAGGTCCCGGCGCCGCGAGGCGCCGGGACCACCACCCTCCGCATCACCGCGGCGCGGCCGGTCGGCCGGCCCACCGATCAGCGCGCGCCGTCAACACCCGTCAGCGCTTCGCGACGAACACGTGCGAGGCGATCTCCGCCTCCAGCTCGGCCGCCTCACCCCCGCTGCCGACCAGCACACCGCCCGGCGACTCCGTCACGCTGACCACAGAACCGGGCTGCACGCCCGCCCGCCGCAGCGTGTACATCAGCTGGGCGTCCGTCTGGATCGGCTCGCCGATCCGCCGCACGACCACCGTCTTGCCCTCGGTGCCCGGGTCCAGCTCCGACAGGGCGACCATGCCGTCCTCGATGAACGGGTCGGCCTCGGCCTTCTCGCCGAGCTCCTCCAGACCCGGGATCGGGTTCCCGTACGGCGACTCGGTCGGGTGACGCAGCAGCTCCAGCACGCGCCGCTCCACCGCCTCGCTCATCACGTGCTCCCAGCGGCAGGCCTCGGCGTGCACCTGCTCCCACTCCAGGCCGATGACATCAACGAGCAGGCACTCCGCGAGCCGGTGCTTGCGCATGACGCGCGTCGCCAGCCGCCGCCCCTCCTCGGTGAGCTCCAGGTGTCGGTCAGTCGCCACGGCCACCAGGCCGTCGCGCTCCATCCGCGCCACCGTCTGGCTCACCGTGGGGCCGCTCTGGTCGAGCCGTTCGGCGATCCGGGCGCGCATGGGGACCACGCCTTCCTCTTCCAGCTCGAGGATGGTGCGGAGATACATCTCCGTGGTGTCGATCAGTCCGGACATTCGTGCCCCTCGGATTATCGTGCGCTGGCCCTGCCCCCAATTCTGACGCATCGGACCGACAACCGTCCCGTGTCCGGCAACGAGCCCCGGCACGACCCGAGCGACGTTCGACCCCGGGTTGACGCCCGTATTGACACGCCCTTGGTACAGACCGCACGGTGAGCGGCGGACACGGACGCACCCCACCCCCGGAAGGGCCATCGGCGTATGAGCGAGAGCAAGCTGGCCGGTCAGTTCTTCGACGCCGCGATCGGCCTGCTCCAGCGGGTGCGGGAGGAGGAGGGCGGGGCGATCGCCGCGGCCGCCGCCGCCGTCGCCGACGCCGTCGCCGCCGGGAACCGGCTCTTCGCCTTCGGCGCCGGGCACTCCTCGCTCCCCGCCCAGGACGTGGTCTACCGGGCCGGCGGGCTCGCTCTGATGAACTTCCTCGCCGTCCCCGGCACCGCCGGCGTCGACGTCATGCCGGCCACCCTCGGCAGCGCCCTGGAGCGGGTCGACGGGCTGGCCGGGGCCGTACTGGACAGCAGCCCCGCCACCGCCGGCGACGTCCTGGTGATCATCTCCCTGTCCGGGCGCAACGCCCTGCCGGTCGAGATGGCCATGAACGCCCGGGCCCTCGGCATCACGGTCATCGGCGTGACCTCCGTGGCGTACGCGCGCGAGACCCGCTCGCGGCACGCCTCCGGCACCTTCCTCAAGGACCACTGCGACATCGTCCTCGACAGCAAGATCGCCGTCGGCGACGCCGAGCTGAGCCTGGACGGCATCGACGCGCCGTTCGCGCCCGCCTCCACCGTCGTGACCAGCGCGATCATGCAGGCCGTGATGGCCGCCGCCGCCGGCGAGCTCGCCGCCCGCGGGATCGAGCCGCCGCTGCTGCGCTCGGGCAACGTGGACGGCGGCCACGAGTGGAACGGCCGGGTCATGCAGCAGTACGGCGACCGGATCTTCTTCCGGCACTGAGATCCGATGATCGGCAAGTCGCCTTGTATGCCTAGTTGTTGATCTTTAAACTCCGGCGGCGGAAGGGCGCGACGCGCGCCCTTCGCACTGTCGGGCTTTTCCGACGACAACAAGGGGGATTTCGACATGATCGGGTTCATGCGCAAGTCGGCGCGGAGGATCAGCACGGTCGCGGCAGCCGTCGCGCTCGCGGGCACGGCCGTGGTCGCCGGCCCCGCCTCGCCGGCGTCGGCCGACGACTTCGTGAAAACCATCCAGAACATCAACAGCGGCAAGTGTCTGGTGGCCCAGGGCACCTCCGACGGAGGGCGTGCGTTCCAGTACGGGTGCTCCTGGCAGTTCGAGGACCAGAAGTGGTGGCTCGACTGGTCGTACGACGACGGCCAGGGCAAGGCGATGATCAAGAACTCCAACAGCGGCAAGTGCCTGACGGTCCAGGGCTACAGCGACGGGGCCCGGGCGTTCCAGTACCAGTGCGGTCCGTTCGCGGACCAGATCTGGGAGCTGGACTCCACGTCGGAGGGCGGCTTCCAGATCAGGAACATCCACAGCCAGAAGTGCCTGGTCGTCCAGGGGCTCCAGGACGGCAACGGGGCCATCCAGGCCACCTGTGACAGCCGCTTCGCCGACCAGCGCTGGAAGCTCTGACCGCACAGCGGCGGGATCACGCCCGGGTGGCCAGGTCCAGGTCGGCCGCCACCCGGGCCGCCACCTCCTCCGCGTACGCCGCGTCCGCCCGGTCGAACGCCGTCCGCGAGGCACTCCGTACGAAGGTCAGCGCACCCAGGGTCCGACCCCGGCTGCGCAGCACCGTGCACAGCACGTGCGCCGCGGCCTCGGGCCACTGCCGGGACCGCGCCCACCCCTCGGCCGCCTCGCCCCGCGGGACGCTCGCCCTGACCGAGCCGATCCGGTCCAGCGCCTGGAGCACGGGGTGCCCCGGCTCGTACGGCACGGGCAGCGAACCCTGTCCCGCCGGCCCCGCCAGCCCCGGCGGCGAGACGGCCGAGCGGACCAGCCGCGGCCGCTCCGGGTCGGGCGAGGGCTCCAGTACGTCGAGCAGCGCGTGGTCGGCGAAGCCGGCGAGGGCGAAGTCCAGCCGTACGGCGGCCGCCTCCGCCGGGTCCTCGTACTCCGCGGCGGCCCGCCCCGCGCGGTGCAGCTGCCCGGCCCGGAACCGGGCCTGCGCCGTGTCCAGCGCGGTCTGCCGGGCCTCGGTGATGTCCTGGAACAGCCAGCCGACCCCGAGCGGCACCGGCTCCTCGGCCAGCGGCGAGCCCAGCCGCAGGAACCCGCACCGCCAGCAGCGCCGCCGCACCCCCTCCGGCGTGCGCACCGCCACCCACAGCTCGACCGGCGCGGGCGGCGAGCCCTCGGCCAGCACGTGCTGCAGGGCCCCCTCCACGTCCTCGGCGCCCTGCTCCAGCAGGTCCCCCAGCGGCCGGCCGAGCAGCGCGGTGCGCGCCGACCCGAAGGCGCGGGCGGCGTGCGCGTTGACCACGGCCGGGCGCAGGTCCACGTCGACGAGGACCACGCCCCAGGAGGCGTCGTCCATCAGCGCCTCGCTCAGGGCGATGGACCGCTCCAGGTCGATCTGGGCGTGGACCTCGCTGAAGGCGCAGTAGACCCCGGCGGGCTTGCCGTCGGCGCCGGGCACCCCGGCGGACTGGGTGCGCACCAGCACCCGCCCGCCGTCCTTGGTGAGGAGGGCGAACTCGTGCACCTGGCGGCCGGGGATGTCCTGCGCGGCCATCAGCCGGTCCTCGACGTCCTGGGCGTCGGCGGCGCGCGCCGCCCAGCCGGCGAACCCCTTGCGGCCCACCGCCTCGGCGGCGGTCCAGCCGAGGATCCGCTCGGCCTCGCGGTTCCAGTGGGTGACCACCCCGTCGGCGTCGAACGCGCACAGGGCGGCGTCCATCCCGTCCAGCAGCGCTGCGAGCAGGTCGTCGGTGGGTTGACCACGTCCGGAAGCACTCACCTGGCACCCCCTGCAGGTGTTCGCGCGTTTCGCGTGTGCGGCACGCCAGATCATTGAACTGGAACGTGACGCAGCCCACACCGCATTCCCCGAATCGCCCCGAAATAAATCACTTGAGGACCCCGGCGAGGGGTTCTAGTGTCTGCGGTACACGAGAAGGGAGGTGGTTCCGGAAATGTACGGATACCGGACGCGTGAGGTGACTGCGGGCTAAGGGCCCGTCGTCAGCAACGCACCCAGTGCGGTGCCCGGCGGATACCGCCCGGCGCCAATCCCAGGCAGTCACCCGACCCGCGGGCTCGCCGGTTCGTCCGGCCGGCTCCTCTCACTGCAGGAGAGGACCCGAGCCCGCGGGTCGTCTGCGTTTCTGCGCCCCTGCGGCGCTCCGGGCAGAGCCGCTCGGCGCTACGGGCAGAGCCGCTCGATCCGCCACTTCTCCCCGTCGAGGACGTAGTGCAGCCGGTCGTGGAGCCGGTTCTCGTGGCCCTGCCAGAACTCCACCTCCTGCGGGACGACCCGGATGCCGCCCCACTCCGGCGGCACCGGGACCTGCTCGCCCTCCGGATAGCGCTGCGCCAGCTCCGCGTAGCGGCGGTCGAGCTCGCCGCGCGAGGCGATCACGCTGGACTGCTCGCTCGCCCAGGCGCCCAGCTGCGAGCCGTGCGGGCGCGAGCGGAAGTACGCGGCCGTCTCGTCGCGGCCGATGCGCGAGGCCGTGCCCGTGACGATGACCTGGCGGGCGATGGGATGCCACGGGAAGAGCAGCGCGACCTGCGGGTTCGCGGCGATCTCGCGGCCCTTGCGCGAGGCGTAGTTGGTGAAGAAGACGAAGCCCCGCCCGTCGAACTGCTTCAGCAGCACCGTGCGGGAGCTGGGCCGGCCCTCGGGGGTCGCGGTCGAGACGACCATCGCGTTCGGCTCGAAGAGGTGCGAGTCGGCCGCCTGCTGGAACCACAGCGCGAACTGCTGCATGGGGTCCTCGTCGAGGCTGTCCTCGAAGACGATCTCCGAGCGGTACTGCTTGCGCATGGTGGCGGGATCAAGGTCCATGTCGGTCACGCGTGCCATCCTGCCGCAGGAGTGCTCGTGCGAGTGTGCCGTATGTCACGCTTCCGCCTGGGATCCCGAGCCGCCAAAATCTTGTGGCCGGTCGGAGGTCCCCGTACGGGGTGGCCGAAGGCCGTACCGGGCATCAACGGGGATGACCGCGCCGGACCGCGAGTCACGCCGGGAGCCGCGCGTGTTCGCACTATCTGAGGAGCCGCCTGATGTCCGACTTCGTTCCCGGGCTCGAAGGAGTCGTCGCGTTCGAAACGGAGATCGCCGAACCCGACAAGGAAGGCGGATCGCTCCGCTACCGCGGGGTCGACATCGAGGACCTGGTGGGGCACGTCTCCTTCGGGAACGTGTGGGGCCTGCTGGTCGACGGGGCGTTCAACCCCGGCCTTCCCGCCGCCGAGCCCTTCCCCATCCCCGTGCACTCCGGCGACATCCGCGTCGACGTGCAGTCCGCGCTGGCCATGCTCGCCCCCGTCTGGGGGCTGAAGCCGCTGCTCGACATCGACGAGCGGACCGCGCGGGACGACCTGGCGCGCGCGGCCGTCATGGCGCTGTCGTACGTCGCGCAGTCCGCGCGCGGGCAGGGCCTGCCGATGGTTCCGCAGCGGGAGATCGACAAGGCCGAGTCCGTCGTCGAGCGGTTCATGATCCGCTGGCGCGGCGAGCCGGACCCCAAGCACGTCAAGGCCGTGGACGCGTACTGGACCTCGGCGGCCGAACACGGCATGAACGCCTCGACCTTCACGGCGCGGGTCATCGCCTCGACCGGTGCGGACGTGGCCGCGGCCCTGTCCGGCGCGGTGGGCGCCATGTCCGGCCCGCTGCACGGCGGGGCGCCGTCGCGCGTCCTCGGCATGATCGAGGAGATCGAGCGCACCGGGGACGCCGTGGCGTACGTGAAGAAGGCCCTGGACAAGGGCGAGCGGCTGATGGGCTTCGGGCACCGCGTGTACCGGGCCGAGGATCCGCGTGCCCGGGTGCTGCGGCGCACCGCCAAGGAGCTGGACGCGCCGCGGTACGAGGTCGCTGCCGCCCTGGAGAAGGCCGCCCTGGAGGAGCTCCACGCGCGTCGTCCCGACCGTGTCCTCGCGACGAACGTCGAGTTCTGGGCGGCGATCATGCTGGACTTCGCCGAGGTCCCGGCGCACATGTTCACGTCGATGTTCACGTGTGCCCGTACCGCGGGGTGGTCGGCGCACATCCTGGAGCAGAAGCGGACGGGGCGCCTGGTTCGGCCGTCGGCCCGCTACACCGGGCCCGGCCGGCGCAACCCGCAGGAGATCGAGGGCTACGCGGACATCGCCGCCACGGCCTGACCGCCCGCCCCGCCGGAGCGCGCCGCCCCTCGCCGGGCCGGCGCGCTCCGCCGTCTCGGCAGGCCGCCCGAAGCCGCGGCCTCCTCTGCCGCTACCGGCTCCCCGCCTGACGGGGATCGTCGGGCTGGGGCCGGGACAGGCCGGGGGTATGCCGTCCGCTGCGCGGAGCCGATTCCCCACCCCGCCCCTTCCCGCTGTGCCGGATGTGCGGCTCCGCCGCGTGGCGGGCCCCGCCCCGGCCCCCGTTCCGGGCGCTCCGCACCCGGTGCGCTCAAACGCCGCGCGGGCTGGAATCATCGGCCCGCGTCCGTACTCACCACCGCCTGAGGCGAAGGCCCGACCAATCCAGCCCCGACCGACACCCGAGACAGGGGCCCCCACATCCAGCCCCGGCCGACGCCGGAGACGGGGGTCCGGCAGATCCAGCCCCGGCCGACGCCGGAGACGGGGGTCCGGCAGATCCAGCCCCGCCGGCGATTGAGGCGCGGGGTCTGGGGCGGAGCCCCAGGAACGCCACGCGCGCCCGACCCGCAACAGCCGGCGCCAAGGCCAGGGCAACCAGCCGACGCCCGAGACGAGGGCTCGGCAAAACCAGCCCCGCCGGCGATTGAGGCGCACCCGGGCTACATGGGGCGGAGGGCTGTGTCCAGGAGGGTGGTCCATTGGGCCACCACGCGGGCCCGGCGGGAGGTGTCGTCCGTGAGGACGTTGGCCAGGCCCAGGCCCCGGGCCATGTCCAGGAGGCCCTGGACCGTTTCGCGGACGCCGGGAACCGTCTCGTCCGCGTCCAGGAGATCGATCGCGATGCGGTGGGTCTCGCGGCCCACCCTCGCTTCGAGTTCGGTGACCCGGGGCCGCAGCTGCGGCTCGTTGGAGGCGGCCACCCAGAGGTGGAGGGCCGCACGGAACAGCGTGCCCGTGTAGAGGTCCACCAGGGCCGAGACCACCGCGGAGCGGACCGGCGGGCCGTCGGTGAAGAGGTTGCGCAGGGCCGCCGAGCGCTCCTCCGCCACGTATTCGACGGCGGCCGTGAACAGGTCCTCCCGCGTCGGGAAGTGGTGCTGGGCCGCCCCGCGGGAGACGCCGGCCCGCTCGGCCACCACCGCCACCGTGGAGCCGCTCCACCCGTGCTCGGCAAGGCAGGCGACCGCGGCTTCGAGCAGCCGCTGCCGCGTCGCCCGGCTGCGGTCCTGCTTCGGCTGGGTCACGGCGCCCACGTCGGCCTCCGCCGCTCGAACCGGGCTGCGATGCCCTCGCGCGCTTCGGCGGAGCCGAAGACCCGCGCGGACAGCGCCGCCAGCTCCTCCCCGTCCCGCGCGAGCGCCTCCCGTACGGGCGCGGTGAGCAGCCGCTTCGTCTCCGCCAGGGCCGTGGGACCCGCGCCCCGCAGGCCCGCGAGGACGGGGGCGAGGGCGTCGTCCGCGTCCTCGCCGTGCAGCGTGAGCAGCCCGATCCGGGCGGCCTCGGCGGCGCCGAACACCTCGGCGGTCAGGAGGTAGCGGGCAGCCGCCCGCGGCTCCAGCCTCGGCAGCAGCGGCGCGGAGATCACCGCCGGGACCACCCCGAGGTGGGTTTCGGTGAAGGCGTACGAGGACTGCGGCCCGCCGGCGGCGATGTCGCAGACCCCGAGCAGCCCGAGCCCGCCGGCCCGGACGTGCCCGGTGACCCGCGCCACGACCGGCTTCGCCAGCTCGGCGATCTCCCGCAGCAGGGCGAGGAAGTCGGCCGGATCGCACGGCGACTTCAGGTCCGCGCCCGCGCAGAAGGTGCCGCCGGTGTGGGTGAGGAGGACGGCCCGGACCGCCGGGTCCGCGCCCGCCGCGGCGAGGGCCGCGCGCAGCTCTGCGACCAGCTCCGCGGAGAGCGCGTTGCGGTTGGCCGGGGAGTCGAGCGTGAGGGTGGTGACACCGCGGTCGTGCGCGGATCCGACGATCTTCGTCACTTCCGTTCCTCGGTAGGACTAGTAGGACTTGGGGAGGCCCAGTGTCTGGTGCGAGACGAAGTTCAGGATCATCTCGCGGCTGACGGGGGCGATCCTGGACACCCGGGAGGCGGTGACGAGGGAGGCCAGGCCGTACTCGCGGGTGAGGCCGTTGCCGCCCAGGGTGTGGACCGCCTGGTCCACCGCCTTCACGCAGGCCTCGCCGGCAGCGTACTTGGCCATGTTCGCGGCCTCTCCGGCGCCCGCGTCGTCGCCGGCGTCGTAGAGCCGGGCGGCCTTCTGCATCATCAGGCGGGCGAGCTCCAGGTCGATGTGGGCGGCCGCGAGGGGGTGGGCGATGGCCTGGTGGGCGCCGATCGGCTCCTTCCACACCTGGCGGGTGCGGGCGTAGTCGACGGCCTTGGCCAGGGCGTGGCGGCCCATGCCGATGGCGAAGGCGGCGGTCATGATGCGCTCGGGGTTGAGGCCGGCGAAGAGCTGGAGCAGGCCGGCGTCCTCGTCGCCGACGAGCGCGTCGGCGGGCAGCCGCACCTCGTCCAGGACGAGTTCGAACTGCTTCTCCGCCGCCTGCAGTTCCATGTCGATGACCGAGCGGGTGAAGCCGGGGGCGTCGCGGTCCACGATGAACAGGCACGGCTTGAGCCGGCCGGTACGAGCGTCCTCGGTGCGGCCGACGATCAGGGTGGCGTCGGCGATGTCCACGCCCGAGATGAACACCTTGCGGCCGGTGAGGATCCAGTCGTCGCCGTCGCGGCGTGCGGTGGTGGTGATGCGGTGGGAGTTGGAGCCGGCGTCGGGTTCGGTGATGCCGAAGGCCATGGTGCGGCTGCCGTCCGCGAGGCCGGGGAGCCAGGCCTGCTTCTGGGCGTCGGTGCCGAAGCGGGCGATGACGGTGCCGCAGATGGCGGGCGAGACGACCATCATCAGCAGCGGGCAGCCCGCCGCGCCGAGCTCCTCCAGGACGATCGAGAGCTCGGCGATGCCGCCGCCCCCGCCGCCGTACTCCTCGGGCAGGTTGACCCCGAGGTAGCCGAGCTTGGCGGCGTCGGCCCACAGCTCGACGGGGTGGCGGCCTTCACGGATGACGCGGGTGAGGTAGTCGCGCCCGTAGCGCTGCCCGAGGGCGGCGACGGCGGCGCGCAGGGCCTGGTGCTCCTCGGTCTCGACGACGGCTGCGGTCTGGGGGGATGCGGGGCTCATGCGGGCGGTTCCTCCTGGACTACGGCGAGCAGGGCGCCGAACTCGACCTGGTGGCCGAGACCGGCGTGGAGCGCGGTGAGCGTGCCGGAGGCGGGCGAGACGATGCGGTGCTCCATCTTCATGGCCTCCAGCCAGAGCAGGGGCTGCCCGGCGGTGACCGGGTCGCCGGGGGCGAGGCCCTCGGCGACACGGACGACGGTGCCGGGCATGGGGGCGAGCAGGGAACCGGGCAGGGTGCGGTCCTGCGGGTCGGTGAACCGCGGGACGGGGGTGAGGGTGTGGGCGGCCGGGGCGGCGCTCGCGGGCAGGGGCGCGGTGTCCACGTGGACCTCCGCGGCGGCTCCGCCCGCGGCGCCCGCACCTTGGCTGTTCGAATTGTGTTTCACGTGGAACACGCGGCGGACGCCGTCGACTTCGAGGTCGACGCGGTCCGGTGCGGTGGCCAGGACGCGGACTCCGGGAAGGTCCACGAGCTGCGGCGGGCCGCTGCGGGCGGGCAGGTAGCCGACCTCGTACTCGGCTCCGCCCGTGGTGTAGCGGCGGGTCTGCGGCTGGGAGCGGACGTTGCGCCAGCCGCCGATACGGGCGGTGAGCGGGGCGTCCGGGCCGGGGGGCGGGGCCGCGGCGGCCAGCGCGGCGGCCGCCGCGGCCAGGGCGGCGGCCCGGTCGGCGTCCGGGGCGGGTGCGGTGAGGTGCGCGAGGTGGCGCTCGTAGAACCCGGTGTCGAGCCGTGCCGCGGTGAACTCCTCGTGGCGGAGGGTCCGTACGAGGAGTTCGCGGTTGGTGGTGACGCCGTGGATCCGGGCCTCGGCCAGCGCCCGGGCCAGGACGCGGACGGCCTCGGCGCGGGTCGGGGCGTGGGCGATGACCTTGGCGAGCATCGGGTCGTAATGGATGCCGACCCGGTCGCCGTCGGCGTATCCGGCGTCGACGCGGACGGTGGCGGCGGGGTGGGGCGTAGCGCCACTGCCACTGCCGCTACCGCCGCCGGCGCCGCCGTGGCCGGGCGCGCCGGGCCCGCCGGGTGCGGCGTGCGGCGAGGCCGGGACGTGGAGGGTGGCCAGGGTGCCGGTCTGCGGGCGCCAGTCGCGGGCCGGGTCCTCGGCGTACAGACGGGCCTCGACGGCGTGCCCGTACGGCTGCGGCGGCTGAGGCGGCAGCGCGGCGCCCTCGGCGATGCGGATCTGCAGGGCGACGAGGTCGAGGCCGAAGACCGCCTCGGTGACGGGGTGTTCCACCTGGAGGCGGGTGTTCATCTCCAGGAAGCAGGGCCGGCCGTCGGCGGTGACGAGGAACTCGACGGTGCCGGCGCCCCGGTACGCGACGGCCCGGGCCGCAGCCGCCGCGGCCTCGTGGAGGGCGGCGCGCAGGGCGTCGGGCAGACCGGGGGCCGGCGCCTCCTCGACGACCTTCTGGTGGCGGCGCTGGAGGGAGCAGTCGCGGGTGCCGAGGGCCCAGACGGTGCCGTGGGCGTCGGCGAGGACCTGCACCTCGACGTGCCGGCCGCGCTCGACGTACGGCTCGGCGAAGACCTCGCCGTCGCCGAAGGCGGAGCGCGCCTCGGCCGCGGCGGCGTCCAGCTCGGCCTTCAGCCCGCCCAGGTCGCGCACCACGCGCATGCCGCGGCCGCCGCCGCCCGCTGCGGCCTTGAGCAGCAGCGGCAGGTCGGCCGCGGTGGCGGTCGCCGGGTCGACGGGCTCCAGCAGCGGGACCCCGGCGGCGCGCATCAGCTCCTTGGCGCGGGTCTTGGAGGCCATGGCCTCGATGGCCTCGGGCGGCGGCCCGATCCAGACCAGGCCGGCGGCGAGGACGGCCCGGGCGAAGCCGGCGTTCTCGGAGAGGAATCCGTAGCCGGGGTGGACGGCGTCCGCGCCGGCGGCCAGCGCGGCCTCGATGACGAGGTCGCCGCGCAGGTAGGTGTCGGCGGGGGCCGCACCGGGCAGGCGGACGGCCGTGTCGGCCTCGCGGACGTGCAGCGCGTCGGCGTCCGGGTCGGAGTGGACGGCGACGGTGGCCAGGCCGAGGGCGCGGGCGGTGCGGAAGACGCGTACGGCGATCTCGCCGCGGTTGGCGACGAGGAGCGAGGTGACGGGGCGGGTCGGGGGCGCCTCGGCAGGGGTGCTCTGGGCCAAGGCCGGGTTCGGCTTCGTCTGGGTCATGGGCGGGCTCACATCCGGAAGACGCCGAAGCCGCCGCGGGCGCCCTCGACGGGGGCGTTGTGGACGGCCGAAAGGCACAGGCCGAGGACGGTGCGGGTGTCGCGGGGGTCGATGACCCCGTCGTCGTACAGCCGCCCGGACAGGAACATCGGGAGGGACTCGGACTCGATCTGCGCCTCGACGAACGCGCGCATGCCGGCGTCGGCTTCCTCGTCGTACGGCTGCCCCTTCGCCGCCGCGGACTGCCGGGCCACGATGGACAGCACGCCCGCCAGTTGCTGCGGGCCCATGACCGCGGACTTGGCGCTGGGCCAGGCGAACAGGAAGCGGGGCTCGTACGCGCGGCCGCACATGCCGTAGTGGCCGGCCCCGTAGCTGGCGCCGATGAGGACGGACAGGTGCGGGACGCGGGAGTTGGAGACCGCGTTGATCATCATCGAGCCGTGTTTGACGATGCCGCCCTGCTCGTACTCCCGGCCGACCATGTAGCCGGTGGTGTTGTGGAGGAAGAGCAGCGGGATGTCGCGCTGGTTGGCGAGCTGGATGAACTGGGCGGCCTTCTGCGACTCGGCGCTGAACAGCACGCCCTGGGCGTTGGCCAGGATGCCGACCGGATAGCCGTGGAGGGACGCCCAGCCGGTGACGAGGCTGGGGCCGTACAGAGGCTTGAACTCGTCGAAGTCGGAGCCGTCGACGATGCGGGCGATGACCTCGCGGGGGTCGAAGGGGGTCTTGAGGTCCTCCGGGACGATGCCGAGGAGCTCCTCCGGGTCGTGGACCGGCTCCTCGGCGCGGGGCGGGGCCGGGTGGGCGCGGCGGTGGTTCAGGCGGGCCACGATGCGGCGGGCCTGGCGGATCGCGTCGTGCTCGTCGAGGGCGTGGTGGTCGGCGAGGCCGGAGGTCCGGGCGTGCATGTCGGCGCCGCCGAGGGACTCGTCGTCGCTCTCCTCGCCGGTGGCCATCTTCACGAGCGGCGGCCCGCCGAGGAACACCTTCGAGCGGTCCTTGATCATGACGGTGTGGTCGGACATCCCCGGGATGTACGCGCCTCCGGCGGTGGAGTTGCCGAAGACGACGGCGACGGTCGGGATCCCGGCGGCCGAGAGCCGAGTGAGGTCCCGGAAGATCGCGCCGCCCGGGATGAAGATCTCCTTCTGGGAGGGCAGGTCGGCGCCGCCGGACTCGACGAGGCTGACGACGGGCAGCCGGTTGTGCAGGGCGATCTCGTGGGCCCGCAGGGCCTTCTTCAGCGTCCAGGGGTTGGAGGCGCCGCCGCGGACGGTCGGGTCGTTGGCCGTGACCAGGCATTCGACGCCCTCGACGGTCCCGATGCCGGTGACCATGGACGCGCCGACCGGGTAGTCGCTGCCCCAGGCCGCGAGCGGGGACAGCTCCAGGAACGGGGTGTCCGGGTCGAGCAGCAGCTCGATGCGCTCGCGGGCGAGGAGCTTGCCGCGGGCGCGGTGGCGGGCGGTGTACTTCTCGCCGCCGCCGAGCAGGGCCTTGGCGTGCTCGGCGTCCAGGGCGGCGAGGCGTTCGAGGGCGGCGGTGCGGGCCGCCGCGTACTCGGGGGCGCGGGGGTCCACGGTGGTGCCGAGGCGGGTCATGGGGCGGTCCCCTCCGGGGCGGGCTGGGTGGGCTGGGCCGGCTGGGCCGACGTGGTGGGCTGCTCCGGCTGGGCCGGCTGGGCCGACGTGGTGGGCTGCTCCGGCTGGGCGGGCTGGGCCGGCTGGTCGGGCAGCAGGTGTACGGGGATCTCCAGGTGGCGGGCGCGGAGCCATTCGCCGAGGGCCTTGGCCTGGGGATCGAAGCGGTGGGCGGAGGCGACGCCGGCTCCGAGGATGCCGGTGACGGTGAAGTTCAGGGCGCGGAGGTTCGGCAGGGCGTGCCGGGTGACGGGAAGACCGCGGGTCTCGGGCAGCAGCTCCTGGAACCGCTCGACGGTGAGGGTCGCCTCCAGCCACTCCCAGGCGGCCTGGGTCCCGACCCAGAGGCCGACGTTGGCGTCGCCGCCCTTGTCGCCGCTGCGCGCCCCGGCCACGAGGCCGAGCGGAGCCCGGCGGGTCGCCCCTGCGGGGCCCTCCCCCACCCCGCCCCTTCCCGCTGTGCCGGATATGCGGCTCCGCCGCGTGGCGTGGCTCCGCCCGGACCCCGTTCCGGACGCTTCGCGCCCGGTGCGCTCATGCGCCGCGCGGGCTGGATGTGGCGCTGCCGGGATCGGCAGGCGGGTGCCGTCCGGGAGCACCGCCGTGTGCCGCACCTCCGCGGCCGGGACCGGCGCCGAGTCGAACACCCCGTACGGCTGGGCCGCCCCCGGCGGGGACGTCACGTGGAAGCCTGGGTAGCTGGCCAGGGCCAGTTCGATGGCCTGAGAAGTGAGGGCGCGGCCGATGCGGTCGGCGGAGGGGTCGCGGACCACCAGGCGCAGCAGGGCGCTCGCCGTCTCCTGGGTGTCGGCGTCGGGGTGGTCCGTGCGGGACAGGGTCCATTCCGCCGCCGCCACCTCACCGAGGGAGTCCGTCAGTTGGCCCTTCAGCAGGGCCGCCTTGGCCTCGATGTCCAGGCCCGTCAGGACGAAGACCACCTCGTTGCGCCAGCCGCCGATCCGGGTGACGCCCACCTTGAGGGTGTCGGGCGGCGGCTCGCCCACGACGCCGGTGACGGCGACCCGGTCCGGCCCGGCGCCGGCCAGGCGGACGGTGTCCAGGCGGGCGGTCACGTCGGGGCCGAGGTAGCGGGGCCCCTGCGTCTCGTAGAGGAGCTGGGCGGTGACCGTGCCCACCGACACCACCCCGCCCGTCCCCGGGTGCTTGGTGATGACGGCCGATCCGTCCTGGGAGACCTCGGCCACAGGGAAGCCGGGGCGCCGGACGTCGTGGGCGGTGAAGAAGGAGTAGTTGCCGCCGGTGGCCTGCGTCCCGCACTCCAGGACGTGCCCCGCGACCACGGCCCCGGCCAGCCGGTCCCAGTCGTCGGCCGCCCAGTCGAACCACCAGGCCGCCGGCCCGCTGACCAGGGCCGCATCGGTGACCCGGCCGGTGACGACCACGTCCGCGCCCGCCCGCAGGCAGGCCGCGATGCCGGCGCCGCCGAGGTAGGCGTTGGCAGTGAGCGCGCCGTCGCCGTACGGCATCAGGTCGTCGCCCTCCACGTGGGCGACCGCGACCGGCACGCCCGTTTTGGCCGCCAGTTCGCGGGTCGCGGCGGCCAGCCCCGCCGGGTTCAGCCCGCCGGCGTTCGCGACGATGCGGACGCCCCGCTCGTGGGCGAGCCCGAGGCCCTCCTCCAGCTGGCGCAGGAAGGTCTTCGCGTAGCCGGCGTGCGGGTCCTTCAGCCGGTCGCGGCCGAGGATCAGCATGGTCAGTTCGGCCAGGTAGTCGCCGGTCAGCACGTCCAGCGGGCCGCCGGTCAGCATCTCCCGTACGGCGTCGAAGCGGTCCCCGTAGAACCCGGACGCGTTGCCGATCCGCAGCGGGCGGCGCTCCGGCGGGCGCGTCACCGTACGGTCCCGGGTGCACGGCCCCGGCCCGCCGGGCCGGCGAAGGCCTGGGCGATGTCCAGCCAGCGGTCGGCGTCGGGCCCGACCGCCGCCAGGGCAAGGTCGGCACGGTGCGCGCGCTGCGTGACCAGCAGGCAGAAGTCGAGGGCCGGCCCGGTGATCCGCTGCTCGGCCTGCGTCGGCCCGTACGCCCACGGCTCCCCGCCGCCCGGCGGTACGAGCTCCACGCGGAACTCCGCGGCCGGCGCGGGCAGTCCCCGTACCGCGAACGCGTAGTCGCGGGCCCGGACCCCGATCCGGGCCACGTGCCGCAGCCGCGCGGTCGGGGTGCGGCGTACGCCCAGCGCGTCCGCGACGTCCTGGCCGTGCGCCCAGGTCTCCATCAGCCGGGCGCTCGCCATGGAGGCGGCCTTCATCGGCGGCCCGTACCAGGGGAAGCGGACGTCGGGCGAGGCCGCCGACAGGGCCGCGTCGAGCTCGGCGCGGGTGTCGCGCCAGCGGGCCAGCAGCTCGGCGGGCGGGAGCGCCGCACCCTCTTCGGCCCCTTCGTCCACGAAGCCCTCGGGGGCCTTGGCGGCCGCCTCCGCCATGCGGGCGAAGCCGGGGGCGTCGGTCAGGGAGACCAGCGCGGCCCGGTCGGTCCAGTGCAGGTGGGCGATCTGGTGGGCGATGGTCCAGCGGGGCGCGGGGGTCGGCTTCGCCCAGCCGGCGTCGGGCAGGTCCCGTACGAGGGAGTCGAGTTCGAGGCTCTCCTCGCGCAGATCGGCGAAGACGGCGGTGGCTGCGGACGGATCGGGCACGGCGTGCTCTCCTCTCGGCGTGAGGGGAAGACTGGCACCCGGACCCGAAACAATCAAGCATGCTTGCATGATTTTGTTGCGAGGCGCTTCCTTCTCGCCACACCCTCCAACCGACGTATGGGCGGCGGGATTTGGGGCAGCCGAGTCGACGGGCAGGTGCGGTGCCACCCCGGCCGCCGCGCCGCGGGGGGCGGTTTCGGCCGTACGTCTCGAAGCCGCGAAACGGCACCGGAAGCCGCCCCGATACTGAACGCTTCGCACGGGCCGCCGACGAAGAGGACGAACTGCCGTGGTCTCGAACGCCTCGAACGCCTCGTACCCCTCGTACCCCTCGAACGCCTGGAACGCCTGGAACGCCTCGAAGGCCTTCTCCCTCTATCCCGAGCTCGACGCGACCGCCCTCGCCGCCTTCGTCTCCGCCCTGGAGAGCGGCGACGTCACGGGCCTGGCCCCCGCCCGGGCCGCACAGGTCGCCGAGTCCCGGGCCGTCGCCGTCTTCGGCCGGGTCAAGGTCGCCGGCGCCGACGGGGACCTGCTCGACGGCGCGCTGTGGCGGCACACCGGAAGCCGGCCCCGCCCGGTGATCGTGATGCCCTCGCCGTGGACGGACCTCGGCTGGCTCCCGTACGCCGTCCAGGCCACCGTGTGCGCGGCCCGCGGCTACAACGTGCTCGCCTACAGCGCCCGCGGGTTCGCCGGTTCCGAGGGCGAGGTGGAGGTGGCGGGCCCGCTCGACGTCGCCGACGGCAGCCGCGTCCTGGACCACCTCATCGAGCGGACCGCCGGCCCGGTGACCCGGATCGGGTTCCTGGGCGCCTCGTACGGCTCGGGGATCAGCCAGCTGGTCGCCGCGCACGACACCCGCGTCGACGCGGTCGTCGCGCTCAGCACCTGGGGCGACCTCGGCGAGGCCTTCCGGGAGAACCGGACCCGGCGCGTGGCCGCCGTCGAGACGCTGCTGCGGGCGGCGGGGCGGGCGCGGCTGAGCCCGCAGACGCAGTCCGTGTTCGAGAACGTGCTCGCGGGCCGGGACGTCGAGGGGGCCCTGCGCTGGGCGGGGCAGCGCTCGCCGCTCGGGCACGTCAAGGAGCTCAACCGGCGCCAGGTGCCGGTGTACTTCTCGCACGCCTGGCACGAGACGCTGTTCCCGGTCAACCAGACGCTGAGGATGTTCAACGAGCTCACCGGGCCCAAGCGGATCGACCTGTCCGTCGGCGACCACGCCGGGCCGGAGATGACGGGCATGGCCGGCCTGCCCAACCGGATCTGGACCACCGCGCACCGCTGGCTCGACCACCACCTCAAGGGCGCCGACAACGGCATCGCCGACGAGGGGCAGGTGCTCGGCGAGGTGATGTGGGGCCGGACCCTCGAACCCCGACCGACCTGGCCTTCCGTCACCGAGCACGTGCGCCGGCTGCACCTGGTGGACGGCGGCGAGCTCGCGGACGGGCCCGAGGCCGGCTGGAGCACGAGCGTGCTGTGCGGGGTGGACACGCCGGCGGTCGTCGCCGACGAGATCGTGCGGTCCGGGTACGACGAGCTGGCGGGCCGCCCGAAGCCCTACCCGACCGGCGACATCGACCGCACCGTCGCCGCGGTGTGGACCGCGGACCCCGAGCCGGAGACCGCCCGCCTGCGCGGCACGCCCCGGCTGCGGGTCACCTACCGGGCGGCGAACCCCGGGTCCACGTTCGTGGCGTACCTGCTGGACGTGGCCCCCGACGGCACGGGCCACCTGGTCACGCACGCCCCGTACTCCGACCTCGAGTCGCCGCCGGACAGCCTGGTCGCCGCGGACATCGAGCTCCAGGCGACCGCGTACGACGTCCCGCGCGGGCACCGCCTGATGCTGGTCATCGACGCCCGCGACCCCTTCTACGCGGACGCGAACCTCCCGCGCGCGACGCTGGCCTTCACCTCTCCGGAGGCCACCCCGTCGTACGTGGACCTCCCGCTCGGGTAGGTCGGAGCCGGCCCCGGCTCCGGCTCACTTCACCACGGCGAAGGTGATCACGCCGAGGACCGTTTGCTTGTCGCTGCGGTTCTTCGGGTTGTACTGGTTCACGCTGTACTGGAACTTCTCGACGCCCTTGAAGTTCTTGAAGGGCTTGTAGACCAGCTGCCTGCGACCCTGCTCGGTGGACAGCTAGCCGTGCTTCGCCTCGCCCAGCTTGCCGACCCTCAAGTGCTCTTCTCCTGGTTCGTCAGCAGAGGCTTAAAGGGGGACAACTCCACATACTCGACCTCGCGGATCGGGAACTTGGGACCGCCGCCCGGCTCGAACACCGCGAAGTCGGCAACGGTGATGTCGTCGGAGCTGGGCGTGGTGTGCACCAGAAGGGTCGCCCCGGGCTCCAGGAGGAAGTCCGCATTCGCGCAGGGCGTGTAATCGTCGTCGTACGAGGCTTTCGGGCAGTGGACGGTGCGGTCGTCGGCGGGAGCCGCCGCGGCCTGCACCGTGCTCGCCCCGTAGGCCGGGCCCACCGGACCGCCTGCCGGCCCGGCCGGCCGTCAGGCGGGCTGCCGCCGGGTCTGGGAGCGGACGGCGCCCATGCTCGCCGCGATGACCAGGGCGATGGCCAGGGCGTCCAGGGCCGACAGGGCCTGGCCGAGGACCAGGAAGCCGGCGGTGGCCGCGATCGCCGGCTCCAGGCTCATCAGGATCGCGAACGTCGGGGCCGGGAGGCGGCGCAGCGCCAGCAGTTCCAGGGTGTACGGCAGGACGGAGGACAGGACGGCGACGCCCACGCCGAGTGCCAGCGTGCCGGGGACCAGGAGGGCGGAGCCGGCCTCGGCGATGCCGAGGGGGAGGGAGATCACCGCCGCGACGGCCATGGCCAGGGCCAGGCCGTCCGCCTGCGGGAAGCGGCGGCCCGTGCGGGCGCTGAAGACGATGTACGCAGCCCACATCGCGCCCGCTCCGAGCGCGAAGGCCGCGCCGGCGGGGTCGAGGCCGCCGAAGCCTCCGCCCTCCCCGCCGTGGCCGGCGAGGAGGGCCACGCCGGCCAGGGCCAGGGCCGCCCACAGCAGGTTCACCAGGCGGCGCGAGACGGCGACCGACAGGACGAGCGGGCCGAGCACCTCCAGGGTGACGGCGGGACCGAGCGGGATGCGGTCGATGGCCTGGTAGAAGAGGCCGTTCATGCCGGCCATCGCCACGCCGAAGGCGATGACGGTGCCCCAGTCGGCGCGGGAGTAGCCGCGGATGCGGGGGCGGCAGAGGAGCAGCAGCACCAGGGCGGCGGCCGCCAGGCGGAGCGTGACCACGCCGGCTGCGCCTGCCCGCGGCATGATCATGACCGCCAGGGCGGCCCCGAACTGCACCGAGATCCCGGCCGTGATGACGAGGGCGACGGGGCCGAGCCGCCCGCCCCGACCGGCGACCGATCCCGCGGCGGCGGCAACGGCGGCCTCGGGATCCGGCCCGGGGGCAACGGCGGGGGCGGGGGCGGGGGACTGCGCGGGGGCGCCGGCGGGTGGTACGGGCATTTGTCCAGACTAAGCCGTACGTAAGGACCACCGCACCGCGCCCTGCCTTACATCTCCGCGGGAACCGGATCCCCGGGGGCGGCCCGGACCGCGCCTCAAACGCCGGCGAGGCTGGAATGGCCGGACCCCCGCCTCAGGCGTCGGGGGGCTGCACAGCCCCCTTTCGCAGCCGCGGGTCGGCAATCGCAGCCCCGCCGACGTCAGCCCGCCACCCTTCGCAGCCGGGGGCCGGCAAATTCAGCCCCGCCGGCGATTGAGGCGCGGGTCCGGGCAGCGCCCGGCGCCCGGCGGAGCCGGGGTTCCCACCACCCGCCCGCCACCTTCGCAGCCGGGTCGGCATATTCGGCCCGCCTCCTTCGCAGCCGGGGGCGGCCGGCAAATTCAGCCCCGCCGGCGGTTGAGGCGGACCCCTTCGGACAGGAGTTCGGCCAGGTGGCGGGGGCGGGTGTCCGACAGCTCGGCGATCTGCGTGCGGCAGGAGAAGCCGTCCGCCAGGACGACCGTCTCCGCCGGGGCGGCGCGCAGGGACGGCAGCAGTTGTTCCTCCGCGCAGGCAACCGACACCGCATGGTGCCCCGGCTCGAAGCCGAAGTTGCCGGCCAGGCCGCAGCAGCCGCCGCTGAGCCCGCCCGTCAGCCCGGCCCGCTCGCGCAGCCGGCGGTCCGCGGCGTCGCCGAGGACCGCGTGCTGGTGGCAGTGGGTCTGGCCGGCCACCGGCCGGTCCACGCGGGGCGGCTGCCAGTGCGGGGCGTACTCCTCCAGCGCCTCGGCGAAGGTGCGGACGGCGGCCGCGAGCCGGGCGGCGCGCGGATCGCCGGGCAGCAGCGCCGGCAGGTCGGCGCGCAGGGCCGCGGCGCAGCTGGGTTCGAGGACGATCACGGGGGCCTCCGCCTCGCCCAGGGCGTCCAGGGTTCGGCGCAGGGTGGCGCGGGCCCGGTCGAGCCGCCCGGTGGAGAGGTACGTCAGCCCGCAGCACACCCGCCCGCCCGGCAGCCCGACCCGCAGTCCGGCGTCCTCCAGCACCTCCACGGCCGCCCGCCCCACCCGTGGAGCCAGGAACTCCGTGAAGGTGTCGGGCCACAGGAGGACCTCCCGCCCACCCCCAGCCGGCGCCGCCGGCCCGCGGTCGCGCCACCAGGCGGTGAAGCGTTCGGCCGGCAGCCGCGGGAGGCTGCGGTGGGGGTCCAGGCCCGCTGCGCGCGCCGCGAACGGCAGCCGGGCCAGGGCGTCGGCCGCGCGGGTCAGCCGCAGCCTCGCGAGCAGGTGGAGCCAGTCCGGCAGGCCGCCCAGGGTGTAGTGGGCCAGCGGCCGGATGCGGCCCGCCCAGTGGCGGTGCAGGAACTCCGCCTTGTACGCCGCCATGTCCACCCCGACCGGGCAGTCGCTGCGGCACCCCTTGCAGCCCAGGCACAGGTCCAGCGCCTCGGCGACCTCCGCCGAGCGCCAGCCGTCCCGCAGGACCTCCCCGGCCAGCATCTCGTGCAGCAGCCGGGCACGCCCCCGCGTGGAGTGCCGCTCCTCCCCCGTGACCCGGTACGACGGGCACATCACCCCCGGCCCGGACGACACTGACGAGAGACCCGAGCGGCATTTCGCCACGCCCACGCAGCGGGCCACCTCCCCCGCCAGCGCCTCCCCCCTCGGCAGCACCTCGAAGCGCAGGTTCTCGTCCAGCCGCGCCGGCCGCACCAGCATCCCGGGGTTCATCCCGCCCCGCGGGTCCCACACGTCCTTGTACGCCTCGAACAGCGCGATCACCCTGGGCCCGTACATCCGCGGCAGCAGCTCCGCCCGCGCCTGCCCGTCGCCGTGCTCCCCGGACAGCGAGCCCCCGTGCGCCGCGACCAGGTCGGCCAGCTCCTGCGAGAAGGCCCGGAAGCGGGCCACGCCGGGCGCCGTGACCAGGTCGAAGTCGATCCGTACGTGCACGCAGCCCTCGCCGAAGTGCCCGTACGGGGTGCCGCGCAGCCCGTGCGCCGCCAGCAGGGCGCGGAACTCCCGCAGGTACGCCCCCAGCCGCGCGGGCGGCACCGCGCAGTCCTCCCATCCGGGCCAGGCCATGCCCCCGTCCGGGGTCCGGGTCGCGGTGCCGGCCGCGTCCTCCCGGATCCGCCACAGCGCCCGCTGCGCCGCCGGGTCGGTGACCACCACCGCGTCCAGCGCGTCCGCGACCCGTACCAGCTCGCGCGCCGCGCCCTCGTCCCGCATCTCCGCGAACAGCCAGGCCCGGCCCCGCGGCAGGTCCGCCGCCGCGCCCCGGACCAGGTCCTCGGCCATGCCCTCCACCGTCAGCGGCTGCAGCGGGAGCAGGCCCGCGGCCGCGTCCGCCGCCGCGCTCTCGTCGGCGTACCCGAGGACCGCGAGGGCCGGCGCGCGCGGCGCCTCGACCAGCCGGACCACCGCCTCGGTGACGACGCCGAGGGTGCCCTCGCTGCCGCAGAAGGCGCGGGCGAGCTGCACGCCCCGCTCGGGCAGCAGCGCGTCCAGGCCGCCGTACCCGGAGATCCGCCGCGAGAAGCCCCCGCCCGCCCCCATGCCCGTGCGCAGCACCTCCAGGTTCCCGGCCACCAGCTCCCGCAGCCCGGACGGCGCCCCGTCCCACCCGGTCCCGATCCGGTGCACCCCGCCCCCGTACGCGACCACCTCCAGCTCGGCGACGTTGTCGGCGGTGGTGCCCCAGGCCACCGAGTGGGCGCCGCACGCGTTGTTGCCGATCATCCCGCCGAGGGTGCAGCGCGAGTGGGTGGAGGGGTCCGGCCCGAAGGTGAGCCCGTGGCGGCGCGCCGCCTCCCGCAGCCGGTCGAGCACCAGGCCCGGCTGGACGACGGCGGTGCGGGCCCCAGGGTCCAGGGACACCAGGGCGTTCATGTGACGGGTGAGGTCCAGCACCACGCCCGTGCCGGTGGCCTGCCCCGCGATGGAGGTGCCCCCGCCGCGCGGGACGACCGGCACCCCGGCGGCGGCGCAGATCCCCAGGGCGGCCGCGACGTCCTCGGCGTCGCGCGGGGCGACCACCCCGACCGGCACGCGCCGGTAGTTGGAGGCGTCCATGGTCACCAGGGCCCGGGCCGCGGCCCCGAAGTCCACCTCTCCGCGCAGCCCCTCCCGCAATGTCCGCTGCAGTCCGTCCCGCAATGTCCGCTGCCGTGCCCGTTCGGGCTCCCCGGATGCACTCACGCGCCCCACCTTCCCACCAGCGGCGTTCGTCTCACCGGGTGGACGCGCCTCCGGCACCCGGTCCCCGACCGGATACGCTCCGCTCGTGGCTGAGATCCAGATTCCCGCTGACATCAAGCCCGCCGACGGACGCTTCGGCGCGGGCCCCTCCAAGGTGCGGACCGAGGCGCTGGACGCCCTCGCCGCCACCGGTACCTCCCTGCTCGGAACCTCGCACCGCCAGGCCCCGGTCAAGAACCTGGTCGGCTCGGTGCGCCAGGGCATCCGGGACCTGTTCTCCCTGCCCGAGGGCTACGAGGTGATCCTGGGCAACGGCGGCTCCACCGCCTTCTGGGACGTCGCGACCGCAGGCCTGATCGAGCGCAAGTCCCAGCACCTGACCTTCGGCGAGTTCTCGTCGAAGTTCGCCAAGGCCGCGAAGCTCGCGCCGTGGCTGGACGAGCCGTCCGTGATCTCCTCCGAGCCGGGCACGCACCCCGAGCCGGTGGCCGAGGCGGGCGTGGACGTGTACGCGTACACCCACAACGAGACCTCGACGGGTGTCGCGGCGCCGATCAAGCGCGTCACGGGCGCCGACGCCGGTTCGCTCGTCCTGGTGGACGCGACCTCGGGCGCCGGCGGCCTGCCGGTGGACATCACCGAGACCGACGTCTACTACTTCGCCCCGCAGAAGTCCTTCGCCTCCGAAGGCGGCCTGTGGCTCGCGGCGTTCTCCCCGGCGGCCCTGGAGCGCGCGGCGCGCGTCCACGCGTCCGGCCGGCACATCCCGGAGTTCTTCTCGCTGCCGACGGCGATCGACAACTCCCTGAAGAACCAGACGTACAACACCCCGTCGCTGTCCACCCTCTTCCTGCTGAACCAGCAGCTGGAGTGGATCAACGGCCAGGGCGGCCTGGACTGGGCGACCGCCCGTACCGCGACCAGCGCGCGCACCCTGTACGGCTGGGCGGAGGCCTCGAAGTACGCCACCCCGTTCGTCGTGGACGCCGACAAGCGCTCGTCCGTCATCGGCACGATCGACTTCTCGGACGACGTCGACGCGGCGGCCGTCGCCAAGGTGCTGCGCGCCAACGGCATCGTGGACACCGAGCCGTACCGCAAGCTCGGCCGCAACCAGCTGCGCATCGCGATGTTCCCGGCGATCGACCCGGCGGACGTGCAGGCGCTGACGGCGTGCATCGACTACGTGATCGAGAAGCTCTGACCGCAGCTTCCCCTTTCCTCCCCGAGCCCCCGGCGACCCTCGCGTCGCCGGGGGCTCGGCACGTACGAGGACGACGCGTGCGCGTTCGACACGTACGAGGACGGCACGTACGAGGACGACACACACAAGAAGGACCGTTTCCCCAGCGACAGGCCCCCGCCGTGGTATTCGCCCACCTCACGGCCGGGGCACGGCACGCGATACCGTCGAGGCCTCGGCAATTCTTGGAGGAAGCGGCGTGAGCGTGCGAGTGACGGCTGCCCAGGGCGGCGCGGACCCCTTCGGCACGGCCCGGCTGCGGCGCGGGGTGCTCGACTCGTGGGGCGCGGGCCCCGCCCGCTTCCGCGAGGACGCCAACGCCGAGGAGGACCTGGCCCTCGGCGGCTACCGCGACCGCCTCGTGGTCGAACTGGCGCAGAACGCCGCCGACGCCGCGGCCCGCGCCCAGGCGCCCGGCCGGCTGCGGCTGACCCTGCACACCGACGGCGACGGGCGGGCCGTGCTCGCCGCCGCCAACACCGGCGCCCCGCTCGACGCCACCGGCGTGGAGTCCCTGAGCACCCTGCGCGCCTCCGCCAA
Organism: Streptomyces sp. NPDC032472; assembly: GCF_040636955.1. Classification (NCBI taxonomy): domain Bacteria; kingdom Bacillati; phylum Actinomycetota; class Actinomycetes; order Kitasatosporales; family Streptomycetaceae; genus Streptomyces; species Streptomyces sp. NPDC032472. The sequence continues at coordinate 19,707 of NZ_JBEZVK010000004.1, read as the reverse complement.
GCGGGAGTCCACCGCCTCCGGCGACACCGTCGGCCGCTTCGGCGTCGGCTTCGCCGCCGTCCTGGCCGTCTCCGACGAGCCCGCCGTCCTCGGCCGGCACGGCGGCGTGCGCTGGTCCCTGGCCGAGGCCCGCGAGCTGGCCGCCGAGGCCGCCCGGCACAGCCCCGGCCTCGGCGACGAACTGCGCCGCCGCGACGGCCACGTCCCGCTGCTGCGCCTCCCGCTGCCCGCCGAGGGCACCGCGCCCGAGGGCTACGACACCGTCGTCGTCCTCCCGCTGCGCGACGCCGCCGCCGAGGACCTGGCCGCGCGGCTGCTGGCCGGCATCGACGACGCGCTGCTGCTGACCCTGCCCGGGCTGCACGAGATCGTCATCGACACCCCGGCCGAGGGCACCCGGACCCTGCGCCGCGGCGCCGACGGCCCCCACACCGTCATCGAGGACTCCCGGGGGCAGACCCGCCGCTGGGCCACCGTCCGCCACAGCGGCCCCATCGAGCCCGCCCTCCTCGCCGACCGGCCGGTGGAGGAGCGGCTGCGGCCCACCTGGACGGTGTCCTGGGCCGTGCCCGTCGACGCCGAGGGCGCGCCCGTACGGCCCGACACCGCCCCTGTCGTGCACGCCCCGACCCCGACCGACGAGCCGCTGGGCATCCCCGCGCTGCTCATCGCGACGCTCCCGCTGGACACCGCCCGCCGCCACCCCGCGCCCGGGCCGCTGACCGACTTCCTCGTCGAGCGCGCCGCCGACGCGTACGCCGAACTGCTGGGCTCCTGGGAGCCGGTGAGCACCGCACTGGTGGACCTCGTACCCGGGCCGCTCGGCAAGGGCCTGCTCGACGGGGCCCTGCGCACCGCCGTCCTGCAGCGGCTGCCCCGTACGGCCTTCCTCGCCCCGGCCGTCGCCCCGGCCGAGGACGAGCAGGAGCGCGCCGCCCTGCGCCCCTTCGAGGCCGAGGTCGTCGAGGGCGCCGGCGCCGACACCGTACGGGTGCTGGCCGAGGTGCTGCCGACCCTGCTGCCCGCCGGGCTGGAGCGCCGCCCCGAGCTGCGCACCCTGGGCGTGGGCCGGCTCCCGCTCGGCGACGCCATCGAGCGGATCGCCGGCATCGAGCGCACCCCCGAGTGGTGGCACCGCCTGTACGACACCCTGGCCGGGGTCGACCCGGACCGGCTGTCCGGGCTGCCCGTGCCGCTGGCCGACGGGCGCACCACCATCGGCCCCCGGCACGTCCTGCTGCCCGGCGCGGACACCCCCAAGGACCTGGCCCGGCTCGGCCTGAAGGTGGCCCACCCCGACGCCGCGCACCCGCTGCTGGAGCGGCTCGGCGCCCTGCCCGCCACGCCCCGCGCCGTGCTGACGACCCCGCAGGTGCGGGCCGCCGTGGCCGGCTCCCTCGACGCCGGCGAGGTGTGGGACGAGGACGCCCCCGACGCCGACGAGCTGGCCGAGATCGTCCTCGGCCTGGTCCGCGACGCCGACCTCTCCCCCGGCGACGAGCCGTGGCTCGGCGCGCTCGCCCTGCCCGACGAGGACGGCGAACTCGCCCCGGCCGGCGAGCTGCTGCTGCCCGGCTCCCCCCTCGCCTCGGTGATCCGCGAGGACGAGGTCCCGTACGTGGACGCCGAACTGGCCGCCCGCTGGGGCGCCCAGCCGCTGACCGCCTGCGGCGTGCTCGCCACCTTCCAGCTGGTCCGCGCCACCGACGTGGTCCTCGACCCGGACGAACTGGAGCCCCGCGACACCGACTTCGCCGAGCCCGACGACGTCGGCCTGCTCGACGCCGTCGACGTGTGGTGCGAGGACGTCCTGGACCAGCTCCCGGACAGCCCGCTGCCGCCGGTCGCCACCGAGATCACCGCCGTGCGCGACCTGGACCTCGTCGACGACGACTGCTGGCCCCAGGCCCTCGCGATGCTCGCGCAGCCGCCGCTGCGCGACGCCCTGATCCAGCCCGTACGGGTCCTGCTGCCGGACGGCACCACGCAGTCCGTGCGCCCGTACACCGCCTGGTGGCTGCGCGACCACCCCGTGCTCGACGGCCGCCGCCCGGCCGGTCTGCGCGCGGCGGGCGGCGACCCGCTGCTGGCCGGCCTCTACACCTCGGCGGACGCCACCGGCTTCGAGGACGAGCAGGTCCTGCGCGCCCTCGGCGTACGCACCACGGTCGCCGCCCTCCTTGACGAGCCCGGCGGCGCGGCCGAACTCCTGGGCCGCCTCGCCGACCCCGACCGCGAGGTCACCGACCGCCAACTCCACGCCCTGTACGGGGCCCTGGCCGACCTGGACCCGGAGCAGGTCACCCTTCCCGACGAGCTGCGCGCGGTGGTCGACGGCCGGATCCGGGTCGTGGACGCGGCCGACGCGGTGATCGCGGACGCCCCGGACCTGCTGCCGCTGACCGCCGGGCTGCCCCTGCTGCCGGTGGCCCCGGCGCGGGCCGCGGACCTGGCGGACCTGCTCCAGGTCCGGCGGCTGTCGGAGACGGTCCCGGCGCAGGTCAGCACGCCCGGCGAGGAGCACGAGGTCCCGGAGCCGGTCCTGCTGCTCCTGGGCCCGGCGACCCCGCGCACGTACATCGAGCACGAGGAACTGGTCGCGGGCGGCGTCGAACTCGACTGGCGCCGCACCCCGGACGGCACCCTGCACGCCTCCACCCTTGAGGGTGTGGCCGCCGGCCTCGCCTGGGCGGCGGGCCAGTGGCCCCGCCGCTTCGAGGTGGCCGCCCTCCTGGAGGACCCCTCCCGTACGGCGGAACTGGCCCGCGACCGCTGGTTCGACTAGGAGAGCCCCGAGCCCCATCAGTGCCGCTAATGACCCCTGCATGATTCATCGTTGGACGTGATGACAGGCCGGGCCGCAGCATGAGATGCGTGAACAGCACTCCACGCCGCAGCCCGGCCAGAACCCGTCTCCGCGCCCTGCTCCACGCCTGGCTCAGGTCCTGCACCGTGCCCGCCGCCCACGCGAGCAGCCCCTTGGCCCACCCCGCAGACGCGGCCCTGGCCGCGGCCCGGGTCTGGGCCGGCTCCGTCAGACCTGGTCCACCCGAATCCGGTGGTCGGCGAGGAGCTTGCGCAGGTCGTCGGTGTCGGAGGTGAGTACGGCGACGTCCGTCCTGGGATCCGCGAAGCGGAGTGCGACTGCTGCGAGGACTGCGTCAAGGGCGTGCTTGTGTCCGTGAAGACCGGCGTGGGTCAGGAGGTCACGGGCGTCGGTGAGGATGCGGTCGTCGGTGTGTACGACCTCGACACGCGACAAGAGCCATTCCCAGGCCTTGCCTTGCTTGCCCGCGCGCGGGTCCCAGGCCTCCAGGACGGTGAGTGCCGAGGTGACGACCTGGATGCCGTTCAGGGACGCGGCCTTCACAAACAGGGCGACCGTCTCGTCGCCGCGCGATGCCTTGGAGAGGGCCTCGCAGTCCAACACGAAGACGCGAGGGCGCGGAGGGAGCGTCCGCGAGGGTCGGGTCATGCGGCACGCTCCTGCGGGGTTTCCGGTTCCGACACGACCTCCTCTCTCGCTTCGGATCTGGCGTACTCCCCGACGCGCATTGCGTCATGCCATGCGTCCATCTCGGCGATGCGGTCGAGCACCGCGTCATATGCCTCTTCGGAGTAGGGGCCGAACTCCTCCTCCAGCATGCCGGCCAGCTCGGTGAGCTTGTGCGCCGCGATCCGGCGCTCGACCGCCTCGGTCACAAAGGCGGAGACGCCGCGGGCGTCCACCTGCTCCTTGATGTACTCAAGCGTTTCTTCGGGCAAGGTGATGGTCACCTTCTTTGTTGCCATATAGCGAGTATGGCCACCCGGGGGCGGTCCTGTCACCACCCGGAAGGGTGGACCACCAAAGCCGGGTACCCGGCCGCCCGGCCCTACGCCGGGAAGCGGTGGTCCACCCAGCGGAACGTGCCTTCGATCAGGGCGGAGGCGGCCGCGGCGATGGCGACCGCCGTCCACGGCATCAGGGTGCCCACCAGCCTCAGCTGGAAGAAGTCCTGCAGCCACGGGACGGCCAGGACGACGAGGAAGGCCCCCGCCATCGCACCGACCAGCACCAGCCGCCACCACGTGTACGGGCGGGCGATGATCGCCAGCACCCACATCGACGTCAGGAACAGGGTCAGCGTCGCCGCGCTCGTCTCGGCCTGGAGGGAGCCGGGGCCGACGTAGTGGTGGCGGGCCAGCAGGTACGAGACGAACGTGGCGACCGCGGCGATCACACCGCCCGGAACCGCGTACCGCATCACCCGCCTCACGAAGTGCGGCCGCGCCCGCTCCTTGTTCGGGGCCAGGGCCAGGAAGAACGCCGGGACGCCGATGGTGAGGGTGGACAGCAGGGTCAGGTGGCGCGGCAGGAAGGGGTACTCCACCTGCCAGCAGACCACCAGCACCGCCAGCAGCACCGAGTAGACGGTCTTGGTCAGGAAGAGGGTGGCGACGCGGGTGATGTTGCCGATGACGCGGCGGCCCTCGGCGACCACCGAGGGGAGGGTGGCGAAGCTGTTGTCGAGCAGGACGATCTGCGCGACGGCCCGGGTGGCCTCCGAGCCCGAGCCCATCGAGACGCCGATGTCGGCGTCCTTGAGGGCGAGGACGTCGTTGACGCCGTCGCCGGTCATCGCGACCGTGTGGCCGCGCGACTGCAGGGCGCCCACCATGTCCCGCTTCTGCTGCGGGCTGACCCGGCCGAAGACCGAGTTGCCGTCGAGCACCTCGGCCATGCCCGCCCGCTCGGCCGGCATCTTGCGCGCGTCGACGGTGTTCTCGGCACCGGGCAGGCCGAGCTTGCCGGCGACGGCGCCGACGGAGACCGCGTTGTCGCCGGAGATGACCTTCGCGTGGACCTTCTGGTCCGCGAAGTAGCGCAGGGTGTCGCCTGCGTCGGGCCGCAGCCGCTGCTCCAGCACGATCAGGGCGGTCGGCCGGGCCCCGGAGGCGACGGCCTCGTCGTCGAGCTCGCGGGCGGCGCGGGCCAGCAGCAGGACGCGCAGGCCCTGCTCGTTCAGCTCGTCGATCTCCTCCAGGGCCGGGTCGCCGGCCGGGAGCAGGACGTCGGGGGCGCCGAGCAGCCAGGTGGAGTTCTCGCCGTCGCCCTCGCTGAAGCTGGCCCCGCTGTACTTGCGGGCGGAGGAGAAGGGCAGGGACTCGGTGCAGCGCCAGTCCGCGCTGTCCGGGTAGGCGTCGATGATGGCCTGGAGGCTGGCGTTGGGGCGCGGGTCGGACTCGCCGAGCGCCCCGAGGACCTTCTTGAGGTGGGCGGGCTCCGCGCCGGCGAGCGGGCGGAGCTCGGTGACGTCCATGCCGCCCTCGGTCAGGGTGCCGGTCTTGTCGAGGCAGACCACGTCGACGCGGGCGAGGCCCTCGATGGCGGGCAGCTCCTGCACCAGGCACTGTTTGCGGCCGAGCCGGACGACGCCGATGGCGAAGGCGACGGAGGTCAGCAGGACGAGGCCCTCGGGGATCATCGGGACGATGCCGCCGACGGTGCGGGCGATCGAGTCCTTCAGGCCGGTGTCCTTGACGACGAGCTGGCTGATGATCAGGCCGATCGAGGTCGGGATCATCATCCAGGTGACGTACTTGAGGATGGTGGAGATCCCGGAGCGCAGCTCGGAGTGGACGAGGGTGAAGCGGGTGGCCTCCTCGGCGAGCTGGGCGGCGTAGGCCTCGCGGCCGACCTTGGTGGCGGTGAACGCGCCGCCGCCGGCGGCGACGAAGGAACCGGACATCACCGGGTCGCCGGGCCGCTTGAGGACGGGGTCGGCCTCGCCGGTGAGCAGGGACTCGTCGATCTCCAGGCCGTCGGCCTCGCCGACGACGCCGTCGACGACGACCTTGTCGCCCGGACCCAGCTCGATGACGTCGTCGAGGACGATCTCGGAGGTGGATATCTCGGCGGTGCGTCCGTCGCGGCGGACGCTCGGTCTGGCCTCGCCGATGACGGCCAGGCTGTCGAGGGTCTTCTTGGCGCGCAGCTCCTGGATGATGCCGATGCCGGTGTTGGCGAGGATGACGTAGCCGAAGAGGCTGTCCTGGAGCGGCGCGACGCACAGCATGACGACCCACAGCACGCCGATGATGGCGTTGAAGCGGGTGAAGACGTTGGCGCGGACGATGTCGGCGGTGGATCGGGACGAGCGGACGGGCACGTCGTTGACGGCTCCGCGCGCGACGCGCTCGGCGACCTCGGCGGTGCTCAGACCGCGGGGCTCGAAACGGGGGGCGGGCGGGGCCACGGGGTGGACGGGGTCCAGCTCGGCGCCCGCGTCGATGCGGGATCCCCTGTCGGAGTCGGCCGCGCCGGAGCCGGCCGCGCCGGAGGCGGCCCTGCCCGAGCCGCCGGTGCCGCCGGCAGCGCCCGGCTCGGGCCCGTCGGATTCGATCCCTGCCCGCTGCGTCATGCTTTCGACGGTAAAGCGGGTTCTGCCGCTTCACCCGCCGAGAAGAGCGAAGATCAGATTTCGGCGTCGGTCTCGGGCTGCGCCGCCGCGGCGTGCCGCTTGAGCGCGGCGTCGCGGCCGCGGACGTACCAGATGCCGATGAGGCCGAGCCCGCCGCCGGCCGCGCAGCACCAGACCCACCACAGCAGGTCCCGGTCGGCGAACCAGCCGTAGAAGGGCAGCTGGACGAGGAACAGGGCGAACCAGAGGATCGTGCCGCCGGTGACGGTCGCGACGACCGGGCCTTCCAGGGGCTCCGGCGCCTCGTGTTTCGGTGTCCATTTCGCCATGCCCACAAGTCTAGGCGGGAGAATTCAGGGTCTACGCGCGGAGATGGACGGGCTTTCGTTCATGTGTTCATACTGAAACGGTTGTGGGCTCGGCCCATTTTCTCCGTATGAACCCCCAATGCCCACGCAATGAGGACCGCATGAGCACGTCGGCCCCTGCCCCGGCCCCTGCGCCCGCCGCGCAGCCCCAGACTCCCGGGACGTCCGGCCTGGACCGCTTCTTCAAGATCTCCGAGCGCGGCTCCACCGTGGCCCGCGAGATCCGCGGCGGCTTCGCCACCTTCTTCGCGATGGCCTACATCATCGTGCTGAACCCGATCATCCTCGGCAGCGCGAAGGACATGTACGGCCACCAGCTCGACAGCGGCCAGCTGGTGACCGCCACCGTGGTGACGGCGGCCTTCACCACGCTCCTCATGGGGGTCATCGGCAACGTCCCGATCGCCCTCGCCGCCGGCCTCGGCGTCAACACCGTCGTCGCCCTCCAGCTCGCCCCGCGCATGAGCTGGCCCGACGCCATGGGCATGGTGGTGCTCGCCGGCTTCGTGGTGATGCTGCTCGTCGCCACCGGCCTGCGCGAGCGGGTCATGAACGCCGTGCCGCTGGGCCTGCGCAAGGGCATCGCCATCGGCATCGGCCTGTTCATCATGCTGATCGGCCTGGTCGACTCCGGCTTCGTCACCCGAATCCCGGACGCCGCGCACACCACCGTTCCGCTCCAGCTCGGGCTGAACGGCCACCTGCACGGCTGGCCCGTGCTGATCTTCATCGTCGGCGTGCTGCTGACGTTCACCCTGCTGATCCGCAAGACGCCCGGCGCGATCCTGATCTCCATCATCGCGATGACCGTCGCCGCCCTCGTGGTGCAACTGGTCGCCGACCTGCCGGACTCCGGCTGGGGCCTGACCGTGCCGAAGTGGCCCGGCAACCCGGTGGCAGCGCCCGACTTCGGGCTCGTCGGTGAGGTCAGCCTGTTCGGCGGCTTCGGCAAGGTCGGCGTGCTGACCGGCTGCCTGTTCGTCTTCACCGTGCTGCTGTCCTGCTTCTTCGACGCGATGGGAACGATCCTCGGCGTCGGCGACGAGGCCAAGCTGATCGACAAGGACGGCAACTTCCCCGGCATCAACCGGGTCCTGTTCATCGACGGCCTGGCCGTGGCCTCCGGCGGCGCCTCGTCCTCCTCGGCCACCACCTGCTTCGTGGAGTCCACCGCCGGTGTCGGCGAGGGCGCCCGTACGGGCCTGGCGAACGTCGTCACGGGCGGCCTGTTCACGGTGGCCCTGTTCCTGACCCCGCTCGCCACGATGGTGCCGTCCCAGGCGGCCACGCCCGCGCTGGTCGCGGTCGGCTTCCTGATCCTCGCGGGCTCGGTCAAGGACATCGACTGGAGCGACTTCACCATCGCCGTCCCCGCCTTCCTGGCGATGGTGATGATGCCCTTCACGTACTCGATCACCAACGGCATCGGGCTCGGCTTCATCAGCTTCAGCGTGCTGCGGCTGGCAACCGGCCGGGGCCGCGAGGTCCCGGTGGCCATGTACGTCGTGTCCGCGGTGTTCGTCTTCTACTACGCCATGCCGGCGCTCGGCCTCACGTAGGCAAGGACCCGGCCGCGGGCGGCTCAGGTCAGCCCGTAGAACTTCTCCGTCTCGTCGACCGCTGCCTTGAAGCGCTCGTCGAAGTCATCGCGAATGAGCGTCCGGACCACGTAGTCCTGGACGCTCATTCCGCGTTTGGCGGCGTGTACCCGGAGGCGGTCGAGCAGCTCCCCGTCTATGCGCATGCTCAGCACGTGTGTCCCCATGGCGCAAGGGTCGGGGCACAGGGCGTGGATGCGCGTCGTTTTTCGCCGCCCGCTCACTCGTATGAGTGACGGGTATCCCGTTGTTCTTTAGAGAGAGTAATGAGTTACCCTAAGGACATGCCCGACCTTTCCCATGGCGGCGACGCTGCCGCCGTGAACGACCTCCGCTCCGCCGTCATGCGGCTGGGCCGACGCCTCAAGCACCAGCGCGTCGACGAATCGCTGAGCCCGACCGAGATGTCGGTCCTCGGCACCCTCGCCCGCTGCGGCCGCGCCACCCCCGGCGAGCTGGCCCGGCGCGAGCACGTGCAGCCGCCGTCCATGACGCGCATCGTCGCGCTGCTGGAGGCCAAGGGACTGGTCAAGCTGGAACCGCACCCCGAGGACCGCCGCCAGAAGGTGGTCAGCCAGACGGAGGAGGCCGAGGCGATGCTCGAAGAGAGCCGCCGCAAGCGCAACGCCTTCCTGGCCGGGCTCGCGGCAGAGCTCACCGAGGACGAATGGGCCAAGCTCCGCGAGGCCGCGCCCGTCCTGGAGAAGCTCGCGCACCTATAGGACCGACGCAAGGAGGCTGACCTCTTGAGTACGGGAAACGGACCCAGTTCCGCACCCGGCCACCTACCCACCCCTACCACCGCCACCCGCAGCGCGAGGTCGACGTCGAACCCGAAGTCGATGTTCGCCTCGCTGCGGATCCGGAACTACCGGCTCTTCGCCCTCGGACAGGCCGTCTCCAACACCGGCACCTGGATGCAGCGCATCGCCCAGGACTGGCTGGTCCTGTCCCTGACCGGCTCGGCCTCGGCCGTCGGCATCACCATCGCGCTGCAGTTCCTGCCCATGCTGGTCCTCGGCCTGTACGGCGGCGTCCTCGCCGACCGGCTCCCCAAGCGGCCGCTGCTGATCGCCACCCAGAGCCTGATGGGGCTGACCGGCGTCGCCCTCGCCGTGCTGACCCTGGCCGGAGACGTCCGGGTCTGGCACGTGTACGTCGCCGCCCTGCTCCTCGGCCTGATCACCGTCGTGGACAACCCGGCCCGGCAGACCTTCGTCTCGGAGATGGTCGGCCCGTACCAGCTCGCCAACGCCGTCAGCCTGAACTCGGCGAACTTCCAGTCCGCGCGGCTGGTCGGCCCGGCCGTCGCCGGTGTGCTCATCACCGCCGTCGGCTCCGGCTGGGCCTTCCTGCTGAACGGGCTGTCCTTCGCCGCCCCCGTCGCCGGCCTGCTGCTGATGCGCGCCGCCGAACTGCACCGCGTCGAGCCTCAGCCGCGGGCCAAGGGCCAGCTGCGCGAAGGCCTGCGGCACGTCGCCGGGCGGCCCGAGCTGGTCTGGCCGATCGTGCTCGTCGGGTGCATCGGGACCTTCGGGTTCAACTTCCCGATCTGGCTCTCGGCGTTCGTCAGCGACGTCTTCCACGAGGACGCCGGTACGTACGGGCTGCTGAACACCCTGCTCGCGGCCGGCTCCCTCGCCGGCGCGCTGCTGGCGGCCCGGCGGGGCCTCGCCCGGCTGCGGCTGCTGGTCGCGGCCGCGCTGGTGTTCTCCGCGCTGCTGGCGGCCACCGCCTTCGCGCCCGGGTTCTGGCTGTTCGCGGTGCTGCTGGTGCCGATCGGGATGTTCGGGCTGACGGTCAACGTCACCGCGAACACCATCGTCCAGACGGCCGCGGACCCCGAGATGCGGGGCCGGGTCATGGCCCTGTTCATGATGGTCTTCACCGGGGGCACGCCGATCGGCGCGCCGCTGGTCGGCTGGATCACCGACACGTACGGGCCGCGGATCGGCATGGCCGCGGGCGGCGCCGCCTCGCTGGTCGCTGCCGCCGCGATCGCGCTGGTCCTCTCCCGCGTCGGCAACCTCCGCCTGAGCGTCAGCCGGCAGGGCGTGGCCTTCGTCCCGACCGCCGAGGGCCGCCTGGTCAAGGCCGCGTAGCCCCCGCCGGGGCCTCCACCCCGCCCCCCGCGCCTCAAACGCCGGCGGGGCTGGATTTTGCCCGACTTCCGCTCCGAAACGGAGGCAGGCCCGGCTGCTGCCGACTCCCGGCTCCGAAAGGGACGGCGGCACCGGGCCCCCTGGGGCTCCGCCCCAGACCCCGCGCCTCAAACGCCGGCGGGGCTGAAATTGCCGGACCCCGGCTTCGAGCGCCGCGCAGGCTGGCACATCCAGCCCGCGCGGCATTTGAGCGCACCGGCGCGGAGCGCCCGGACGGGGGCCGGGCGGAGCCCGGGCACCCGGCGGGGGCCGGGGCCGCAGGCCCCGGTTTCTGGGGGCACCTCCCAGCGGTAGCTGGGGGAGAAGGGGCGGGGAGGGGAACGACTCCGCGCAGCGGCGGCTCCGGCCCTCGCCCGGCTCCGGCTCCGGCTCCGGCTCCAGCCGCGGCTTCGGGCGCGGCACCGGCTCCGGCTTCGGGCGCGGCACCGGCCCCGGCGTCGGGCGGGCCGGCGCGGCCCGGCCGGCGGCGGGCCGCGCCGCGGGGATCAGGGGCGGGGGCGGCGGCGCAGGAGGCGTTTGGCGGCCATGACCAGGGCCGTGCCCACGGCCAGGACCGCCGCCCCCTTGGTGAACGAGCCGCCGCCGTCCGCCCCCGCGCCGGCCGGCGGGGTCCCCGGCCCCCCGGACGGCGCCGGCGGCGACGCGGAGGCGCCCCCCGCCCCCGCCGCCGCACCCACCGGCACGGCCACCACCCGGCTGTTCTCCCCCTCCGACCCGAACATCAGCGTCGACCCGTCCGCCGAGTACGTCACCGACTCCGCCTGCCCCTGCCACGGCGCGTCCACCCGCTCGCCCGCACCCTCCGGCCGGCCGTCCTTCCACGGCCAGGTCCGCGCGAAGAAGTACCCGCGCAGCGTGAGCCGGCCGCCGTCCGGCGAGAACGCCCCGTCCGTCACCCACGGCAGGTCCGCCACCCGCCGGAACACGTTCGTCCCCGACGCCGACAGCTGCTCCGGTCCCTCGTACAGCCCGCCCTTCTCCTCGCTCTTGCTCGCGATGTACACCCGCCCCGTCACCGGATGCACCATCAGCGCCTCGGCATTGCGCGGCCCGTCGGCGTACTTCACCGTGAACTGCTCCGCCGTGACCGTGGCGTCCGCCAGCACCTTCGGCTCCGGGAAGCGGTAGATCCAGACGTGGTCCCAGGTCCCGTTCCGGTTGTCGCCGATGTCGCCGACGTACAGCTGCCCGTCGGGACCCAGCGAGATCGCCTCGACGTCGCGGGGCGTCCCGATCCCCGACAGGGTGATCCGGGCGACGGTCTTCCCGGTCGCCGAGTCCACCGCGTACACGTACGGGCCGTCGTCGCTGTCGTTGTGCGTCCAGTACACGCCCGGATGGATCCGGCTCGCCGCCAGACCGCTCGACTCCTTGATCCGCGGATCGCTGATGGTGAAGCCCGTCGGCGCGGGCGCCGGCGCCGGGGTCGCGGCCGCCGCCGGGCCCGGCAGGAGCAGTACGAGCGCGGCGCATGCGGCAAGCCCGCCCGCAGCGGCGGAACTCCGGGACACGGCCGACGACGGCAACGGTGACGGCGGCAGCAGGCGCATACCCCCAGCCTGCCAGGGCCCCGCACGCCCCGACGGCCCGCCATCCGGGGCCGGCGGCCACCGTGTCCGGCATCACAGGGGCTTCCGCCGCGTGATCCGCGATGATGACCGGATGCGTTTCATGTTCGTCGGCGATTCCATGACCATCGGACGCGCCGGCGACTACACCTGGCGCTACCGGATGTGGCAGCACCTCAACGCGAGCTTCGGCGGCCCCTACCGCATCGTCGGCCCGCGCAGCGAGCTGTACGACATCCACGCCGACGCCCCCACCAGCCACGCCTACGCCGACCCCGCCTTCCCCGAGCGCGCCCGCCGCCACCTGGCCGGCTGGGGCGAGGGCTGGCAGCACATGGCCCCCGTCATAGGCCCGGCCGTCGCCGCCGGCAAGGCCGACGTCCTGCTCGTCTCCCTCGGCCTGATCGACCTCGGCTTCTACACCAAGGCCGACGAGACCGCCGCCAACGCCCGCCGGTTCATCGCCGAGGCCCGCGCCGCCCGCCCGTCCGTCCGGATGGTCCTGCTGCCGGTCATACCGAACGTACGGGCCGAGTCCGACGCGCCCTTCGCCGCCGAGGTCGCCCGCTTCAACGAGCTCCTCGCCAAGGCCGCCGCCGACCTGTCGACCCCCGCCTCGCCGATCCTGCTGGGGGCGCGCCCGGAGGCGTACGACATCCACCGCGACACCTACGACGGCACCCACCCCAACGCCTCCGGCGAGCACCGGCTGGCCGGCGAGTTCGCCGCCGTCCTGCACCAGGCGTGGGACATCGGCGGGCCCTACCGCGCCGCCGCCGACCCCGCCTGACACGTAAGGCGTAACGCGTAACACGCCCTTCATCCGCGGCACTTGCCTCGAGCGCACTCCAAGCAGTTGGCTAGGGCCCCATGAAGTACACACAGCTCGGACGCACCGGCCTCAAGGTCAGCCGACTTGTACTCGGCACGATGAACTTCGGCCCCCAGACCGGGGAGCCGGAGAGCCACGCCATCATGGACGCCGCCCTCGACGCGGGCATCAACTTCTTCGACACCGCGAACGTGTACGGGTGGGGCGAGAACAAGGGCCGCACCGAGGAAATCATCGGCACCTGGTTCGCGCAGGGCGGGCGCCGCCGCGAGAAGACCGTCCTCGCCACCAAGGTCTACGCGAGCATGGCCCCCGAGGGGCAGCCGTGGCCCAACTACGACCGGCTGTCGGCGCTGAACATCCGGCGGGCCGTCGACGCCAGCCTCAAGCGGCTGAACACCGACTACATCGACCTCTACCAGTTCCACCACGTGGACCGGCTGACGCCGTTCGAGGAGATCTGGCAGGCCGTCGAGGTCCTGGTCCAGCAGGGCAAGATCCTCTACGCCGGCTCCTCGAACTTCCCCGGCTGGAAGATCGCCCAGGCCAACGAGACCGCGGCCCGGACCGGCCGGCTCGGCCTCGTCAGCGAGCAGTGCCTGTACAACCTCGCCGAGCGGCGCGCCGAGCTGGAGATCGTCCCGGCCGCGCAGGAGTACGGACTCGGGGTCATCCCGTGGTCCCCGCTGCACGGCGGCCTGCTCGGCGGGGCCATCCGCAAGGCCGCCGACTCCGGGCGCACCGCGAGCGGCCGCTCTGCCGATGCGCTGGCCAACAGCTCGGTCCGGGCGCAGGTGCAGGCGTACGAGGACCTGCTGGACAAGCACGGCCTGGAGCCGGGCGAGGTCGCGCTGGCCTGGCTGCTGACCCGGCCGGGGGTCACCGGGCCGATCGTGGGTCCGCGTACGGCGGAGCAGCTCGCGTCCGCGCTACGGGCGGTGGAGCTGGAGCTCTCGCAGGAGGTCCTGGACGGCCTGGACGAGGTCTTCCCGGGGCCGGGCCCGGCGCCGGAGGCGTTCGCCTGGTAAGGGCCCTGGTTGGGGCAGTGCCACTGCTCCTGCTACTGCCCGACGGCGGCCGCCACGGCCACGACGACGAACATCAGCACGAGCACACCGGCCATCACACGGTTACGGGTCTTGGGATCCACCCGTCGAGCGTAACGCGACCGCCCGCGTCCCCCGAACGGAGGGGCGCGGGCGGTGCGCGGCGGTCAGGGGGCGTCGGCCTCGAGCGGCCAGGCCTCCAGGACCTCGTAGCGGGGCCGGTCGCCCGGGATGCCGCTGGTCGGGAGGTTGCTGCGGATCAGGCTGAGCTCGCGGACCTGCCAGGGCGTGCCCTCGAAGTGGGCCAGGGCGTCGAGGTACGGGCGCAGCGCGGTGCCGCCGTGGCTGCGGGCCAGGGTGAGGTGGGCCTTGTAGCGGCGGTGCTGCTCCATCGGGACCCCGGCCCGGCGGGCCGCAGCGTCGGCGCGCTCGGCCAGCATCCGCATCTCGTCGATGCCGCCGGCGGCGCCGGTCCACAGGGCGCGGTCGCCGAAGTGGCCGCAGCCGTGGAAGCGGAGGGGGAAGGGGGCGGTGCGGTGGGCTGCGCGGGCCAGGCGGGTGGACAGCTCCGGCAGGACGCCTTCCTGCACCTCGCCCATGAAGGCGAGGGTGAAGTGCCAGCCCGCTTCCGCGGTCCAGCGGAGCCGCTCGTCCCGTACCGCCTGTACGGCCTGCCGCAACTCGGCCACGGCCCCCTCCGGGGGCACCACGGCAGCAAACAGCCTCATACCCCGAGCCTAACGGCCCACCCGGCCCCGCCTCACGCCCCAACCGCCGACGGGCGCCGACGCCCGTGACGCGGTCCGGCATGTCCAGCCCCGCCGGCGAGGCTGGATCCTGCCGACCCTCGGCTGCGAAGGGCCAAGGGCCACCGAAGGGCAATCACGGCTCCGCCGAACCCTGGGACGGGGGCCCGGCAAATAAAGCCCCGCCGGCGATTGAGGCGCGGCTCCGGGCGGAGCCCGGTGCCCGGCGGAGCCGGGATTCCCGGGGCTATGCGTCCGTGACGGGGACGGAGTGCGGCTCCGGTGGGGCCGCCGTGGGGGGTTCGGACATGGTGGTCAGGAGGCGGCGGGCCAGGCCCAGACCGGTACCGCCCATGGTCAGGGCCTTCGTGAAGAGGTCCGACATGCCCTCGGCACCGTTCAGCAGGATCATCTGGTCCACGTTCCCGAAGGCTCCGGCCCCGGCCTGGACGATGGCCGGCCAGTTCTCGGCAAGCTGCTGCGCGACCACCGCCTCCTGGTTCTCCGCCAGCGCGGCGGCCCGCGCCTGGATGGCCTCGGCCTCCGCGAGCCCCCGCGCCCGCGCGGACGCCGCCTCCGCCAGCCCCTTGGCCTCGGCGGCGGCCGCCTCCGCCTCGCCGGTGGCCCGGGTCGCCTTCGCCTCGGCCGCACCCCGCGCCTCCATGGCCGCCGCCTCCGCGGCCGCCTCGAGCTCCGTCTCCCGCGCCCGCGCCTGGGCGGCGGAGATCTGCGCGTCGCGTTCCGCCTCCGCCCGGGTGCGGATCTCGTAAGCCGCCGCGTCCGCCGGCTTGCGGACGTCGGCCTGGAGCTGCTGCTCGCGCCGCAGCGACTCCAGCTCGGCGACCCGCGTCTCCTGGACGACGACCTCCTGCCGGGCCGCCGCCTCCGACAGCGGCCCCGCCTGCCGGGCGGCGGCCGCGGCCCGGTCCCGTTCGGCCTGGTAGCCGGCCTGGAGGATCTCGCTGTCCCGCGTGGCCTCCGCCATCCGCGCGAACGCCGTCTGCTCGGCCTCCGTCGCCAGCCGGTTCGCCTCGGCCTGGGCGATGCGCGCGTCCCGCTGCACGGCCGCGGCGTGCGGCATGGTCAGGTTCTTGATGTAGCCGGTCGGGTCCTCGATCTCGTGGATCTGCAGCGAGTCGACGATCAGGCCCAGCTTCTCCATCTCCGTACCGCAGGCCGCCCGGGTCTGCCCGATCAGCTTCTCGCGGTCGCGGATCATGTCCTCGACCGTCAGACCGCCGACGATGGACCGCAGGTGGCCGGCGAAGACGATGTGCACCCGCTCGGGCATCATCTTCTGCTGGTCCAGGAACCGGCGCGCGGCGTTGGCGATGGACACCATGTCGTCGCCGATCTTGAAGATGACGACGCCCTTCACCCGCAGCGGGATGCCCTGGTGGGTGACGCAATCGACCACGAGCTGCGTCTCGTTGAGGTCCAGGGACAGTTTGCGCACCGCCTGCACGCCCGGAATCACCAGCGTCCCGCGGCCGGTGACGATCCGGAACCCCATGCCGTCGCCGAGACCTTCGGTCTTGTGCGCCGAACCGGAGATGACGAGTGCTTCGTTGGGTTCGGCCACCCGCCACATGAGCTTGAAGAGGCCGACCAGGACAAGGATTGCAGCGAGAACGACTCCCGCAACGACGCCGAAAGCCATCGGCAACGCCCCCTTAGCGCAGTGCCGTTCGGCACTGACGGAAGGCGAGTGTGCGCGCGGCGCGGCCCGTTCAGTAGGGCTCGGGGGCCGCTTGTCGCCATCTTGATACGGAGGAGGCGCCGCGCCGGTGCGGGCGCAGCCCCGCGCACCGCACCACTCAGTCGCCGTACGCGGCCATCACGTACACCGTGCGCGGCGGCTGGTGCTCGACCACCGTCACCACCGTCCCCACGGGCAGTCGTCCCGTCCCGGGCGCCGGGTACGCGAGGAAGTGCTCGGCGCCGCCCCGGATGCGGACGATGACCTCGCCGACGAGGCCGGGCCCGACCGTTCCGGTGACGCGCCCGTCCAGTCCCACCATGTGTTGCCCGGCGTCCCCCATGCGCCGAGGGTACGCCGCCGGCCGGCGCGGCGGGACGGGCAGCTGCCGACCCGCGCGGGCTAGGAGTGCCCGAGGTCCGCGGCCGGCAGGTCCGCCGTCGGCACCGAGCCGGTGTCCGCGGCGGGCCGCAGCGGGAACTCGTCCGCCGCCATCGAGTCGAGGACCGGCGGCGCGGGCCGCAGCGGCTTCGGCATGACCGCGGCCTCGGAGTGGCCGCCGCAGCCGTACGAGAGGGAGACCAGGCGGCCGTCGGCGGGGCCGAACTCGTTGGCGCAGACACCGAAGGCCTGGCCGAGCGAGCCCCCGATCTTCACGAGGAAGCCGCAGGAGACGCAGGAGGCGGGCGCCGACTGCGCCATCGGGGTCTTCGCCCCGAAGGCCTCGTCCCACCGGTCGGCGGCGGTGTGCAGCCCGTAGCGGGACAGGATGCGGGCGCGCCGCATGCCGAGTTCCTCGGCGACGTCGGCAATGGAGCCGCGGGCGGGGACCACGGTGCGGTCCGTGACGTCGGCGTCCTCGGCCTCGACGAGCTCGGCCATCTCGGCGGAGACGGCCGAGTTCGGCGGCGGGGCGTCCTCGCCGGAGTAGCCGGGTTCCAGGCGCAGGTCCTCGGCGTCGGTGGGCAGCAGGTCGCCGGGGCCGAGGTCGCCGGGGCGCAGGCGCTCGCTCCACGGCACCCATTCGGGGGCCAGGAGGGCGTCGGAGCCGGGCAGGAGCACCGTTTCGTCGAGGGTGACGTTCTTCGCGCGGGAGGCGCGGGTCACGGTGACGGCCCACCGCCAGCCGCGGTAGGCGGGGTCCTTGCACTCGAAGAAGTGGGTGACGACGCGGTCGCCCTCCGCGATCGCCGAGACGTGCTCGCCCACTACTCCGGGCGCGGCGGCTTCCTCGGCGGCCTCGCGGGCGAGGTCCACCGCCTCGGCGCACAGGCGGTCGGGGGTACGGCTTCGCGTCGTCGCAGCACTCACTGTCTCGTTCTCTCCTACGCCGTCTCACGAGTGCGCCGTCCGTACTGTCGTTCACAACGACCCGTCGGTCCTGTCCGTACGTGGCGCGAGCGGAGCGGACCTGAGGGCCGCGTCGACGTCCGCGCCCGATCGGCCTCGGGCACACCCACCTGCTATCCATTCTGCGGGATCGCGAAGAGGCGCGCGGCCAAGAGCAACCGCCGGTGGCGCGCTACGCACGCTACCTCCTTCGACGCCGCTGGCCCACATGCAAGGTCCGATTCGCGGACAAGGCTGCGACGCGTCCGTGACCCGACCGCGATCCGGTCCCGGTGCGGAAGACCCCGTGCAGGGCCGTCCGCACTCCATCCGCAGTGCCCGGGAGCGCGCCGGGACGGGACCCCGGCGGGTCCGTGGGGCACTATGTCGAGTGTGGCACCCGCACGGTCGTCGCGTGGCGGCTCGGGACCGGCCAGGCGGGCCGGCCGGGCCGTCGGGCGTGCCCTGCGCCTCCCGGTGACGGGAGCGGCGCGCGGGATCCGGCGGGCCACGCACGCGCACGGGGCCGGCGAGTCCGGGCTCGGCAAGCTGATCGAGCTGCACGCGGTGAACGGCGCCGGCGATGTGATGATCACCGTGGCGCTGGCGTCCACGGTGTTCTTCTCGGTGCCGACGGACGAGGCGCGCGGGCGGGTCGCGCTGTACCTGGCCATCACGATGGCTCCCTTCACGGTGCTGGCCCCCGTGATCGGGCCGCTGCTGGACCGGCTGCCGCACGGGCGGCGGGCCGCGATGGCGTGCTCGATGCTGGCCCGGGCGCTGCTCGCGGTGGCGATGTCGGGCGCGGTGGCCACCGGCGGGATCGAGCTGTACCCGGCGGCGCTGGGCGTGCTGGTGGCGTCCAAGGCGTACGGGGTGGTGCGCAGCGCGGTGGTACCGCGGCTGCTCCCGCCGAACTTCTCCCTCGTCAAGGCCAACTCCCGGGTGACCCTGGCCGGTCTGCTGGCGACCGCGGCCGCGGCGCCGGTCGCGGCCGGGCTGCACGCCATCGGGCCCGGGTGGCCGCTGTACGGAGCCTGCGCGATCTTCCTGGGGGGTACGGTCGCGGCGTTCACGCTGCCGCACAAGGTGGACGAGGCCAAGGGCGAGCGGCGGGCCCGGCTGTCCACGCACGAGCCGCACTCGAAGAAGCCGGGGCTGCGCACCGTCAGCCGGCCCGTGCTGTGCGGGCTGCTGGCCAATGCGGCGATGCGGGCGCTGTCCGGGTTCCTGATCTTCTTCCTGGCGTTCCTGCTGCGCGAGCACCCGCTGGCCGGGCAGAGCGCGGCGGTGTCGCTGGGCATCGTGGGCGTGGCGGCCGGCGTCGGGAACGCGGGCGGGACGGCCGTGGGCGCGTGGCTGCGGGCCCGGGCCCCCGAGGGCATCATCGCGGCGGTGCTCGCGGTGACGCTGGGGGTGGCGATCCTCGCCGCCGCGTTCTTCAGCGGGCTGTTCATGGCCGTGCTGACCGCTACCGCGGGGTTCTGCCAGGCGCTGGCGAAGCTGTCGCTGGACGCGATGATCCAGCGGGACGTTCCGGAGGCGGTGCGGACCTCGGCGTTCGCCCGGTCGGAGACGCTGCTGCAGGTGGCGTGGGTGCTGGGGGGTGCGATCGGCATCGCGCTGCCGCTGAACGGCGTGCTGGGGATGGCGGTGGCCGCGGCGATCGTGGCCGCGGGCACCACGATGGCCCTCCGCGGCCTCCTCTCCACCCCGCACCACCGGGGCACCACCCGAGCCCGAGTGGCCTAACCCGGCCCGGCGGGAGCCGCCCGGACCGCCGCTGCGCGAGGCCGTTCCCCTCTCCGCCCCTTCCCGAACCATGGCCTGCGGCCCCGCCCGCCTCAATCGCCGGCGGGGCTCAAAGATCGGGGCTCCGCCCCGGACCCCGCGCCTCAAACGCCGGCGAGGCTGGATGGTGCCGCGCAGCGGCACCATCCAGCCCCCGCGGCGAG